>NZ_JBHYJH010000192.1:0-15980 GCF_042740445.1 Streptomyces sp. NPDC059003
GACGGGCTGGATCTTGCCGCAAGATCCAGCCCGTCCGGCGTTTGAGGACGAGCGCGAAGCGCGGATAAATGGGGTCCTAGGGGCGGAGCCCCTAGTTTCGGGAAGGGGCGGGGTGGGGGAAAAGAAACCGCCCACCGATGAGTTCGCCGCACACCCCCAGTCACCCCTCCGTGACAGCCTCTGACGCGAACCCGCCGAACGCCCCGAACGTCCTCGTCCTCACCGGCCCCGTCCGCCAGGACGACATACCCCGGCTGTGCGCCGAGCTGCACGCCACCGCGTGCCGGACGACGGAGGCGGACGAGGTCGTATGCGACGTACGAGGCGTCACCACCGCGGACCTGGCGACGGTGGACGCCGTCGCGAGGATGCGGCTCACCGCCCGCAGGGCGGGGACGGGGCTGCGGCTCCGCGGCCCGACCCCGGCCCTGTGGGCCCTGCTCGGCCTCGTCGGCCTCGCGGAGCTATGCGTCGAGGTGGAGGGGCACCCCGAAGAGCGGGAACCACCTTTCGGTGTCGAGGAAGCAGTGGAATCCGGCGACCCGGCCCGCTGAGATCTCGATGACCTGGATCGCCCAGGGCGTGAAGCCGCCGTTGTCGGGGTCGGGCTTGTACTGCGCGAAGGCGGGCGTGCCGTTCGCCGAGACGGGGACGAGGCGGGAGCCCGCGCAGGCCGCGCCCATCGTCGCCATGAAGCCCGTGATGTCCTGAGGGCCGCGCAGCCACAGGTCGAACGGGGGCATCGTCATGACGGCGTCCTCGTGGAGCAGGGCGGTGAGGGCCGCCATGTCGTACCCCTCGAAGGCCTTCACGTAGCGGTCGAGGAGCTTCTGCTGCTCCTCGTCCAGCGGGTCGGACGTCGCCGTGTCGTCGGCCGGGCGGTCGGCGAGGGTGGCGCGGGCCCGCTGGAGGGCGCTGTTGACCGAGGCGACCGTCGTGCCGAGCAGCTCGGCGACCTCGCTGGCCTTCCAGGCGAGCACCTCGCGCAGGATGAGCACGGCCCGCTGCTTGGCGGGCAGCTGCTGGAGCGCCGCGATGAAGGCGAGGCGCACCGACTCCTTGGCGACGGCGGCCTCCTCGGGGCCGCCGACGGTGGGCAGCACGCGCGCGTCCGGTATCGGCTCCAGCCAGACGTTGTCCGCGCGCGGGGTGAGGGCCGCCTGGGCCAGGGGGGTCGACGCGGTCAGGTCCATGGGGCGGGCGCGGCGGTTGCCCGCGTTCAGCATGTCCAGGCAGACGTTCGTCGCGATGCGGTAGAGCCAGGAGCGCAGGCTGGAGCGGCCCTCGAACTTCTCGTAACTCCGCCAGGCGCGGACCATCGTGTCCTGCACCGCGTCCTCGGCCTCGAAGGCCGAGCCCAGCATCCGATAGCAGTACCCCGTCAGCTCGACGCGGTGCTTCTCCAGACTGGCGTCCAGCTCCGTGGTCGCCCCTACCGTCCTGCTCATCCCAACCCACCCCTGTGCTTCTGCCTGATCGGCGCGGAAGTCCCAGCACTTCGGAAGCTACCGCAGCCCACTGACAACGGCCTCCGGAGCGATGAAAACGGCAGCTCAGAGGGGGGAGTTTGCGGTATGGGCGCGCCCCGGCCCGCACGCGTACGCGCTGGACCGGGGCGGCGGGGGGACATGGTCAGCCGGGCCGCGTCGGGGCCGTCAGCCGTGGGCCGCCGCCACCCGCGCCACCCGCGTCCCGTACAAGGTGATCGACACGACGCCCACCACCGCGAGCACGCCGAGCGCCACCGTCCCGCCCCAGCCGCCCGAGTGGAAGGCCACCGCGCCGAGCGTGCCGCCCGCGCTGCTGCCGACGTAGTACGCGGACTGGTAGAGCGCCGACGCCTGGGCGCGGCCCTCCGTGGCCGTGCGGCTCACCGAGGACGACGCGACCGCGTGGCCCGCGAAGAAGCCCGCGGTGATCAGGACGAGGCCGAGCAGGACCAGGAGCAGGGCGGAGGAGAGCGACACGAGCAGGCCCGCCGCCGTGGTGCTCACCGCCAGGTACAGGGCCCCGCGCCTGCCGAGCCGCGCGACCAGCTTTCCGGCCGCCGCGGACGAGACCGTACCGAAGAGGTAGATCAGGAAGATCGAGCCGATGACGCCCTGCGGGAGCGAGAACGGCGCCTCGGTGAGGCGGTAGCCGATCACGGTGTAGACCGCGCCGAACACCGTCATGAACAGCGCGCCGATCGCGTACAGACGGCACAGGAGCGGGTTGGACAGATGCGAACGGACCGTCGTGGCCAGGGACTTCACGCTGAGCGTGCGCGGCGTGAAGTGGCGCGGGGCGGGCAGCAGCGCGCGGAACGCGAGGGCGCACACGACCGCGAGGAGGCCGACCACGCCGACCGCCCAGCGCCAGCCCCAGGCCTGCGCGGCCCAGCCGGAGACGATGCGGCCGCTCATGCCGCCGATGGAGTTGCCCGCGACGAACATGCCGATCGCGGCGACCAGCGCCTTGGGCCGCACCTCTTCCGCGAGGTACGCCATCGCCGACGCCGGCAGACCCGCGAGGGCCGCGCCCTGCACGGCGCGCAGCGCGATGAGCACGCCCACCGAGGGCGCGAACGGCACGAGCAGGCCGACCACGACCGCGACGGTCAGCGACGCGGTCATCAGGGTGCGGCGGCCGTAGCGCTCGGACAGCGCGCTCAGCGGCAGGACGAAGAGGGCGAGCGCGCCGGTGGCCGCCGACACGGTCCAGCTCGCGGTGGACGCGCTCGCGCCGAAGTCGGCCGAGACCAGGGGGAGTAGCGCCTGCGTGGAGTACAGCAGGGCGAAGGTGGCGACGCCCGCCAGGAAGAGCGCGAAGCTCATGCGGCGGTAGCCGGGGCCTCCGGGTGCCATGCGGGAGTCGCGCGGGGAAGAGGAGTCGGGGGACGGTGGGGTGAGGGCGACCGCATGGGTGGCGGACGCCCCGCTACTGGCAGGAGGCATGTCACGAACGTATGACCACCTGGGTTCATGCGTCCAATGCATGAAACGGCGATAATCGATCCCATGGAGCATCAGCAGAGGTCAGCGGCGCGACTGTCGCAGAACAGTGACACACGGGACACACGTCACGCCATGGATCACGACCGCGATCACCTCGTGCGCCTGCTCGCCCCGCGCCTCGCGTACTTCGCCGGGGTCGCCCGCACCGAGCACGTCACGCGCGCCGCCCACGAGCTCCAGGTGCCGCAGTCGACGCTGTCCCGCGCCCTGGTGCGCCTCGAACGCGACCTGGGCGTCGAGCTGTTCGCCCGGCACGGCCGCACGGTGTCGCTCACCCCGTCGGGCCGCACCTTCCTCGCCTCCGTCGAGCGGGCCCTCGCCGAGGTCGGCCGTGCCGCCGAGTCCGTGCGGGCCGACGCCGACCCGGCCTCCGGGAAGGTCGCGTTCGGCTTTCTGCACACGATGGGGTCCGAGACCGTCCCCGGGCTCATCCGGGCGTTCCGCGCCGACCATCCGCGGGTGCGGTTCAGCCTCGTCCAGAACTACGGCGAGGCGATGCTGGAGCGCCTGCGGGCCGGGGAGCTCGACCTCTGTCTGACCTCGCCGGTGCCGGACGCCCCCGACCTGGTCGCCCGGCGCCTCGACGAACAGCGGCTGCGGCTCGTCGTGCCCGACGACCACCGGCTCGCCGCCCGCAAGCGGATCCGCCTCGCCGAGGCCGCCGACGAGGCCTTCGTGACCCTGGAGCCGGGGTACGGCCTGCGCCGGATCACCGACGCGCTCTGCGCCGAGGCCGGCTTCAAGCCGCGGATCGCGTTCGAGGGGGAGGAGGCGGAGACCCTGCGGGGGCTCGTCGCGGCCGGGCTCGGGGTCGCGCTGCTGCCGCCGCCCGCGGTGGCCCGGCCCGGGGTGGTGGAGCTGACGGTCACGGGGCAGCGGGCGGTGCGGGAGATCGGCGTCGCGTGGCTGGACGGGCATCCGGACACGGCGCCGGTCGCGGCGTTCAAACGGTTCCTGCTCAGCAGGCGCGGGCAGTTGCTGCCCAGATGACGTGAACGCTCAGGTATGGACCGATGTCAAAGAATCGGACGAGTTGCACATGCTGCAACCAACCATTGCTTCGCTGGCAGTTCGGACAGTTTTATCGATCGAGGTATTGCGTCACTCCCGTCACATTGGTCTAGTCTCATGATCGATCATCGTTCGATGCGTCATCAACTTCCTTTGTGACCGGACCCGTTGGGGGAGTGTGGCCATGCGCAAGACAAACAAGGCAAACAGGGAAAACGTGGGGAACGGCGAGAGCGGGGAGAACTCCGGCAGATCACTCGGCCGTAGATCCCTCCTCACCGGCGCCGCCGCCGTCGC
Organism: Streptomyces sp. NPDC059003; assembly: GCF_042740445.1. Classification (NCBI taxonomy): domain Bacteria; kingdom Bacillati; phylum Actinomycetota; class Actinomycetes; order Kitasatosporales; family Streptomycetaceae; genus Streptomyces; species Streptomyces sp. NPDC059003. The sequence goes on from NZ_JBHYJH010000192.1 coordinate 4,305, forward strand.
CGGCGGGGCCGCCGTCAGCACCGCCCTGCCCGCGAGCGCCCAGGCCGCCCCGCGCTCCGGTGCCGCGGCCGCCGCGACGGCCGCAGGGGAGGCGGCCGTCGCGACGCCCGACTACATCACCGTCAGCCCCAGCGACCCGCGCTTCCCCGACCTCGTCCGCGGCATCAACCAGCGCTGGGTCGCCAAGCCCGACTACGTCCGCCTGGTCACCACCACCGCCCAGGCCGTCCGCGCCGTGCAGGAGGCCGTCACCGCGGGCAAGCGCCTGACCGTGCGCAGCGGCGGGCACTGCTACGAGGACTTCGTCTTCAACAAGGACGTCCAGGTCGTCATCGACATGTCGGGGATGACCCAGGTCTACTACGACACCGCCAAGAACGCCTTCGCGGTCGAGGGCGGCGCCTCGAACCTCCAGATCTACGAGACGCTCTACAAGCTGTACGGCGTCACGCTCCCGGCCGGATCCTGTGCCTCCGTCGGCGCGGGCGGCCACATATCCGGCGGCGGCTACGGCCTGCTGTCCCGCCTGCACGGCCTGACCGTCGACCACCTCTACGGCGTCGAGGTCGTCACCGTCGACAAGAACGGCACCGCCAAGGCCGTCGTCGCCACCCGCGACTCCACCGACGCGTCCCTCAAGGACCTGTGGTGGGCCCACACCGGCGGTGGCGGCGGCAACTTCGGCCTGATCACCCGCTACTGGCTGCGCTCACCGGGCGCCACCGGCACCGACCCGTCCAAGCTCCTGCCCAAGCCCCCGTCCGAGGTCTTCGTGCACGCCACGGCCGTCAAGTGGGCGGACCTGAGCGAGGACTCCTTCACCCGCCTCCTCCAGAACTGGGGCACCTGGCACGAGCAGAACTCCGCGCCGGACTCCAAGTACAACTCGCTGTTCGGCCTCCTGAAGCTGAACCAGAAGGCCAACGCCAACTCCGAGATCGTCCTGCTCACGCAGATGGACGCCACGGTCCCCGACGCCCAGGCCCTCCTCGACGACTACCTGGCCGCGGTCTTCGCGGGCGTGGGCGCCACCCGCCGGGCCATGACCCAGCGGGCCGGCGAGCACGCGGCCATGCCGCAGTTCGCCAAGCCGCGCACGCTGCCCTGGTACATCGCCACCGACTACCTCAGCGGCGGCAACCCCACGCTGTACGGCAAGTACAAGTCGGCGTACGCCCGCAAGGGCTTCTCCGCCACCCAGATCAAGGCGATGTACAAGCACCTGACGCGCACCGACTACAGCAACGGCGACGCGCTGCTCCAGGTCGACTCGTACGGCTGCCGCATCAACAGCGTCAAGCCCGGCGAGACCGCCGTGCCGCAGCGCGACTCGGTGCTCAAGCTCCAGTACCAGACCTACTGGACCAACCCGGCCGACGAGGCCAAGCACCTGGCCTGGATCCGCGAGTTCTACAAGGACGTGTACGCGGAGACCGGCGGCGTCCCCGTGCCGAACGAGATCAACGACGGCACGTACATCAACTACCCCGACAAGGACCTCGGCGACTCCGCCTGGAACACCTCGTCGACGTCGTGGAACAACCTCTACTACAAGGACAACTACGCCCGCCTGCAGAAGGCGAAGGCGGCCTGGGACCCGAAGAACATCTTCCGACACGCCCAGTCGGTCCAGCTGCCGTAAGGCCCCGCGTTCCCCGCGTCCCGAAGGGGCGCGGGGAACGTTCAGTTCCGCAAGGTCCTGCCGAAGCCGGAGGCAAGCGGCATCCGTAACCCCAAGGGCGGCGGAGCCGCAAGCGCGTCCTCCACGGGCCGGGCGAAGGCGTGACCGTACAGCGCCCCCTGGACGAAGTTCGACGCGAGGGCGAGCACCTCCTCGTGGTGCTGGCTGAGCCGGTGCCCGTCCGAGTGGACCTCGAACCGGCACACGTCCCGGTTCGACTTCTTGGCCCGCTCGGCGAGGCGGAAGGACAGCTCGGGGTCGGTCCGCTCGTCGTTCGTGCCGTGCACGATCAGGACCTGCCGCCCCACGAGCTGCTTCACCGGTTCGGGCGGCGCGGCCACATCGTCCTCCGGCAGCCAGGGCGCGAGCGCCAGGACGGAGTTGACCGCGGTATGACCGGCGGCCCGCAGCGCCGCGCGGCCGCCCATGTCGATCCCGGCGAGGCACACAGGGACGTCCCCGTAGCGGCGTACGACCTCGTCGACGGCCCAGGTGGCGTCCCGCGCGAGCTGCGCCTCCGCGCCGTTCCAGCCGCCCACGCCGTAGTGCACGGTGTGCGCCGCGAGCCCGTCGGCGCGCCCGGCCTTCGCCAGCTGCCGACCCAGCGAGCGCACCGCGGGCAGCGCGAGGGGCGAGGGCCTGCGCGTGGACGTCTCATGACCGCCGGGAAGCAGCAGCACCACCGCGGTCACGGTCCCCGGGCGCGCGCCGATCGGGCGCCCCAGTCTGGCCGAACGCACGGGACGGGAGGTCGCTTGCTGAGCCATGCCAGAACAGTGTCAGAAGTCAGGGTGGATGCCACCCGTCCGCCGGGTCACTGTTACGTATCGACCAGTGAGTTCTACGCGCGTAGGCGTTAGAGTGCGGAAATGACGAGCCAGATCAACAAGATCACTGAAGGAAGCGGTCACACGGGCCGTGGCACCGCCCCCGGAATCCCGGACTCCGAGCAGATCCGCCGCGCCCCCAAGGTCCTGCTCCACGACCACCTCGACGGCGGCCTGCGCCCCGGCACCATCGTCGACCTCGCCCGCGAAAACGGGTACGAGGGCCTCCCCGAGACCGACCCCGACAAGCTCGGCGTCTGGTTCCGCGAGGCGGCCGACTCCGGCTCCCTGGAGCGGTACCTGGAGACGTTCGCGCACACCTGCGCCGTCATGCAGACCCGCGAGGCCCTGGTGCGGGTCGCCGCCGAGTGCGCCGAGGACCTGGCCGAGGACGGCGTCGTGCACGCCGAGATCCGGTACGCCCCCGAGCAGCACCTGGAGGCGGGCCTCACCCTCGAACAGGTCGTCGAGGCCGTCAACGAGGGCTTCCGCGAGGGCGAGCGCCGCGCCAGGGCGAACGGCCACCGCATCCGCGTCGGCGCCCTGCTCACGGCCATGCGGCACGCCGCCCGCGCCCTGGAGATCGCCGAACTCGCCAACCGCTACCGCGACGCGGGCGTCGTCGGCTTCGACATCGCGGGCGCCGAGGCCGGCTTCCCTCCCACCCGCCACCTCGACGCCTTCGAGTACCTGAAGCGCGAGAACAACCACTTCACCATCCACGCCGGCGAGGCCTTCGGCCTGCCCTCCATCTGGCAGGCCCTCCAGTGGTGCGGCGCCGACCGGCTCGGCCACGGCGTGCGCATCATCGACGACATCAAGGTCGCCGACGACGGCACGGTCCAGCTCGGCCGCCTCGCCAGCTACGTGCGCGACAAGCGCATCCCGCTGGAGATGTGCCCGAGCTCCAACCTCCAGACGGGCGCCGCGACCTCCTACGCCGAGCACCCCATCGGCCTGCTCCGCAAGCTGCACTTCCGGGCGACCGTCAACACCGACAACCGCCTGATGTCCGGCACGAGCATGAGCCGCGAGTTCGAGCACCTGGTCGGCACGTTCGGCTACACGCTCGACGACATGCAGTGGTTCACCGTCAATGCGATGAAGTCCGCATTCATTCCTTTCGACGAACGACTCGCGATGATCAATGACGTGATCAAGCCCGGCTATGCCGAGCTGAAGTCCGAATGGCTGTTCCGGCAGACGGTCTCCACCAGCGGATCCGTCGACAACTAAGCGGATTTTGTACGTCAACACGGCGTTCTTGGGCGGCCGGGAGCAGTAACTCCCGGCCGCTTTCGACTGTTTGCGGGCTGTGCTGCGGGTGCTTAACGTCGAGCCCCGCTCAACGCCCCCGTCATCCCCGTCATCAAGACGCAAGGACGCATTGAAGATGAAGCAGTCTGCTGCCAAGACCCTCGGTGTCGCCGCTCTCGGAGCCGCCTTCGCCGCCGCGGCCGCCGGTGCCGCGAGCGCCGCCCCCGCGGTCCCCGCCGTGCCGGACGCCACCGGTGCCCTCGGCTCCCTCTCGTCGACGCTGCCGCTCGACCAGGCCGCGAAGACGCTGCCCGTGGGCGGGGTCGAGTCCCTCGCCGCCGGTCAGAACGCCCTGGAGAACGGCCTGACCGGCGCCCAGCCCACCCTCGAGAAGGTCCTCGGCGGGGACGACAAGGCCGAGCCCGCCGACGACCAGGGCGAGGACGGCAAGAAGGCGGCCGCCGCGCCCAAGCCCGCGGGCCCCAAGCCCGCCGACCCGGTGGGCCAGCTCCTCGGCGGCCTGCCGACGGGCCCGGTCGCCACGCAGGGCCTGCCCACCTCGAACCTCGGCCTGCCGCTCTAGGTCCTGCCGGTCGGCCGACACGGGCCGCGCACGACGGACGGGGCGCACCCTCAGGGGGTGCGCCCCGTCGTCGTACCCGGGGGACGGGTACTCACCAGGCGGTCTTCGCCCTGCGCTCCGAAGGCAGCAGGATCCAGAGCGCGATGTACAGCAGGAACTGCGGTCCCGGCAGCAGGCAGGAGACGACGAAGATCATGCGCATCGCGAACGGGGAGATGCCGACGCGGCGGGCGAGGGCAGCGCACACTCCGCCGATCATGCGGCCGTCGGTGGGGCGGGCAAGGGCGGTCATGGTGGCTCCTTCGTGGACCGTTACCGAGTCTGGGGCGAGGCCCCGGCATCCGGTGACCTCGATGACTCCACCGTAGGGTCACGAAGGGGGACAAAGCATCGGGCTACGGGGCGATGCCGACCCTGGGAATCTTCGGGGTCGAACCCTGAGGGGCGTCCTCCCGGGAGGCCCGTGGACGCGGCTTCGCGGCCTTGCGGCGGCGCAGGCGGGCCCGCGCGGCGGGCACCACGGCGACGTGGGCGAGGGCCACGCCCAGGGTGTTCAGGAGCAGCGAGTCGACGTCGACGACCTGGCCGGGCACGCCGGTCTGCAGCAGTTCGATGCCCAGGGAGATCAGCGCGCCCGCGGTGACGGTACGGGCCATCGAGGCCAGCGGCGACACCTGGACGCGGCCGCCCGCGAGGGGAAGCAGCACGCCGAGGGGCGCGAGCAGCAGCAGCGCGCCCCCGATCTGCCGGGTCGCCTGCTCGGGACCGCGCGCCAGGTCCGCCTTGATCCCGGCGAACGGCTCCAGATTCGCGGCGCTCACCCAGGGCACGTCCAGCGGCCGCAGCGTGATCCACGCGACGACCAGGAGATGCGCGACGAGGAGTACGCCTCCTGCCGCGCGCGAGCGGATGGCGGCTTGGCGGCCGCCCGAGCCTTGACGCACGTCACCCAAGACGCGGCGGGCGGCGGGAACGGTTCCGGACGCCGCGGGTGCTCTCCCGCCCGCCCGTCAGACCAGCTCGGGCTGTGGCTCCGGTTGCCGCGCCGGCGTCGCCTTCGGCGCCCACAGCCCGATGGTCCGCACATAGCCGTAGACCACCGACGACATCAGGAGCAGGAGCAGCGGCCCGAACAGCCACGGGTGCGCGGCCATCTGCGTCGGCAGGAAGCGGTACGACACCAGGAGCGCGGCGAAGACCGCCGTGCCGTAGGCGACGAGCCGGACCACCGACGGGTCCCAGCCGCGGGCGCACGAGCGCACGGCCGCCTCGACCGTGAACGCGAACACCACGCCGGCCACGAGGTCCACGCCGTAGTGGTAGCCGAATCCGAGCGTCGCGCAGAGCGTGGCGATCAGCCAGAACGTGCCCGCGTACTGCAGCGCGCGCGGGCCCTTGCGGGAGTGGATGAAGATCACGGTGGCCCACGCCGTGTGCAGGCTCGGCATGCAGTTGCGCGGGGTGATCCCGTCGTACGGCACCGCGTGCGGGCTGCCGATCGGCGGCGGCGTGTCCGGCCAGAGGTTGGCCACCGCCCAGTGCTCCCCGCCGGTGCCGAAGGCGCCGGTGCCGTAGGCGAAGACCGGCCCGACCACCGGGAAGATCATGTAGAAGGCGGGCCCGAGCAGACCGATCACCAGGAAGGTGCGCACCAGGTGGTGGCTCGGGAAGCGGCGCTCGCTCGCCACGTTGCGCAGCTGGTAGAGCGCGACGACGACCGCGGCCACGGCGAGCTGGACGTAGACGAAGTCGAGGAAGTGGCTGCCGGCGGGCCCGGTGGCCCTGATGATCCGGCCCATCAGCCACGACGGGTTGCCGAGCGCGTGGTCGGCGGTCGCCACGTACGGGTCGAGCACCGTCGGGCGGGTCTTCGACGTGATGAGCAGCCAGGCGTCGCCGGTCTTGCGGCCCGCCACGAGGAGCAGGCCGAGCCCGACGCCCTTCAGGAGCAGGGTCCGCTCCTGGCCGGTGCGGCGGGTGACGGCGATGACCGCGCAGCCCAGCATCACCCACAGCGCGCCGTTGCCGAAGGTCAGCTTGGAGTCGACCGCCCACCGCCCCAGGAAGAAGGGGATGTCGATGGCGACCGCGACACCGGCCGCGATGAACCGCTCCCGCCAGGTGAGCACCACCATCATCAACGCCATGCCGGCGTAGAGCAGCGGCCCCGACGCGGGGGCGAAGATCACTTCGCGCGCCTGGTTGGTGATCGGCCCCGGCACGCCGTAGTGCCGCGCCGCGATCTCGAGGGCGACGAGGAACCCGAGGGCCACCGCACTCGCCGCGGTCCACAGCAGCACCCGCGGCCGGCGCAACCCGGAGAACACAGTTCCGCAATTTATTCGCGAGGAAAGTCGCGATGCCTTAGATATCAATGGCCTGGCCGATGTGTGAGATGTCTTGTCAGGTGTCAGTCAAATAGCTCACTTTTCGCGCTGGATGGCGGGTTCTCCGGTAAGGGCCGGGCGATCAGGGCGATCATCGTGAGTCGGATCATGCTATCGGAGCAGTGCGGGCGGGCCGGGGCTCAGGGATTCAGGGGCTGGGACGGAGGCACCACGGTATCGGGCCGGGCCCGGACGTCCGGCGGGCATTCGTAGCGGCGCAGCTCGGTGCCGGGCGGGCCGCCCAGGACGACCGAACCGCCGTCGGACGCCGCGCTGTCCGCGTACGTGCACACGAGCTGGCCGAGCGCGGCGGACGGCAGGTCCTGCGGTCGCCTGCTGAGCCTGAGCGCCTCGTCCGGGTCGCCGCGCCGCGGACCGCCGACGGTCATGCCGCGGCGCACGTGCGTCGCGTACCCGGCCTGCTTCTCGGCGTCCGACGGCTCCACCGACAGCTCGTCGAGGAGCGCCTGCGCGATGCGCACCCGGTCCGTGTCCGCCTTCTCGGTGGGGATCCGCACCGTCCGGTCCACGCTCACCAGGCGCGACGCGCACACCAGGAAGATCTGTACGGGTACGCCGGTGGCCTGGTCCCGCGCCGAGACGCCCGACGCCGACGCCCCGCACGGCACCCGCGAGGGCGCGGCGCCGAAGTCGGTGGGCACCTCGGTGGAGCGGATGCCGCATCCGGCGAGCACGGTGGTGAGCGCGGCGGCGGCAAGGGCGGCCCGAAGCCGTCGCCTGGTCATGTCGTCTCCTTGCCTTCCTCGGTACGGGCCCCGGCCGCGTCCCGCTCCGGTTCCTGTCCGGAGACCTGCTCGGCGTCCTGCCCGGAACCGGGCTCGGCCGTCAGCGGCGAGGCGTCCCGCGGCAGCCGGAGCGTGAACACGGCGCCGCCCCGGGGCGAGTTGGCCGCGGTGATCTCGCCGCCGTGGATGTGCGCGTTCTCCAGCGCGATGGAGAGCCCGAGCCCGCTGCCCTCCGAACGCGGCCGGGACGCGCTGGCCTTGTAGAAGCGGTCGAAGACGTGCGGCAGCACGTCCTCGGGAATGCCGGGCCCGCCGTCCCGTACGGAGACGACCAGGCTGTCGCCGTCGAGCCGCACCGACACCTTCACCGGGGACCCGCCGTGCTTGAGGGCGTTGCCGATGAGGTTCGCGAGGATCACGTCCAGGCGGCGCGGGTCCAGGCGGCAGGTGATGCCGCGCTCGGCGTCCAGCTCCACGGCGTCGAGCCAGGCGCGCGCGTCGATGCACGCCGTGATCTGGTCGGCGATGTCGACGTCGTCGAGGACGAGCCGCGCGGTGCCCGCGTCGAAGCGGGTGACCTCCATGAGGTTCTCCACGAGGTCGTTCAGGCGCCGGGTCTCGCTGACGACCAGGCGCACCGCGGGCTCGATCATCGGGTCGACGGAGCCGGTCTCGGCGTCCAGCTCCTCCTCAAGGACCTCCGTCACGGCGGTGATCGCGGTCAGCGGCGTCCGCAGCTCGTGCGACATGTCCGCCACGAACCGGCGGCTCGCCTCGTCGCGGGCGCTCATGTCCGCGACCTTCTTCTCCAGGTTCTCGGCGGTCCGGTTGAACGTGCGCGAGAGCTCCGCGAGCTCGTCCGTGCCGGACACGCGCAGCCGCGTGTCGAGCTTGCCCTCGCCGAGCCGGCGCGCGGCCACGCCCAGGCGGTGCACGGGTTTGAGCACGGTCGTCGCGGCGGCCTGCGCGAGCAGCGCGGAGCCGACGAGCGCGAGCGCCGTCGCGATCGCGAGCGACCAGCCGAGCGAGCTGAGGTCCTTGGCCTCCGGCTCCAGGGACTTGAGCATGTACCCGGTGGGACCGCCCCCGACGATCTTCGTGCCGCCGACCAGGTACGGAGTGCCGTGGTCGACGGTCCGCTGCCAGTACAGGTGGTACGGGCTCTTGTTCCCGTCGTCGAGCGACTGCTCCTTCTTGACGGCGTCCCGCAGCGGCTTCGGCACCTTGGCGAGCGTGAACGCGTCCAGGTCGGAGTAGCCGAAGATCCGCTCGCCGCGCGCGTTCTCGCCGACCAGGAGCACGCTGTAGCGCTGGCTGCTCTTGGCCATCTGGCCCGCGGCGGCCTGCAGGTCGTCCTGCGTGAGGTTCGGCGGCAGGGCGCCCGCGCGGGTCTGCATCTGCTGCCGGAAGTCCTTGAGCGCCGCGTCCTGCGCACGCGTGAGCACGGCCTCGCGGTTCAGCCAGTACGCGATGCCGGAAGCGGACACCGCCGCGGTCAGCGCCACCAGGGCGAAGACCACGACGAGCCGCAGCCGGAGACTGGTGAAGCGCAGGCCGGACAGGATCGCCTTGCGGGCCGCGGGCAGACCCCGGGCCGTGTCGTGCGGTGGTGTCACTGAGGCGTGTCCAGCCGGTAGCCCACGCCCCGCACCGTACGGATCAGCGTCGGCGAGGACGGCACGTCCTCGACCTTGGCGCGCAGCCGCTGCACGCAGGCGTCGACGAGCCGCGAGTCGCCGAGGTAGTCGTGCTCCCAGACCAGGCGGAGCAGCTGCTGGCGCGACAGGGCCTGGCCGGGACGCCGGCTCAGCTCCAGCAGGAGCCGCAGCTCGGTCGGCGTGAGCTGCAGGTCCTCGCCGTTCTTCGTCACGGTCATCGCCGCGCGGTCGATCACGAGGGACCCGAACGTCGCCGCGTCGTTGGCCTCGCGCTCACCGCGCCGCAGGACCGCGCGGATCCGAGCGTCGAGCACCCGTCCCTGCACGGGCTTGACCACGTAGTCGTCGGCGCCGGACTCCAGGCCCACGACCACGTCGATGTCGTCGCTGCGCGCGGTCAGCAGGATGATCGGCAGCTGGTCGGTGCGCCGGATGCGGCGGCACACCTCGAAGCCGTCGATGCCGGGCAGCATCACGTCCAGCACGATCAGGTCCGGCCGCTGCTCACTCAGGAGCTTCAGGCCGTCCTCGCCGGTGGCAGCGGTGGCCACCCGGTGCCCCTGGCGCGTCAGCGATAGCTCCAGGGCCGTCCGGATGGCGTCGTCGTCCTCGATCAGCAACAGGGAAGGCACGAACGTCATTCTGTCCCATGGTGCGGGCCCAGTTCGACTGTTGGCCGGGCTCTCACACCGCACCTGCACGAGCAGGACCCGTAGTCGATCTTCCCGAAGCCCTGCTCGGACCCCTGTGACAGGTCTGTGACAGTCGGCGGACAACGCCATGAAGTCGCTCGGGCAGAGTTTTGGGCACACGGAAATCCCAGACTCCACGACGGGGGGCGCGAGATGAACACGCTGCACAGCACCAGCTCAAGCGCAGTTGTCACGCGTCTGCACGACATCAACCGGAGTTCTGAGAAGCACGAGAAGTCCGGTGCCGTGAGCGGGCGGGGGTGCGCTCGCGGCACCGGGCGCCAGCACACCGGTTACATGACGGTGGTTGGCGCACTGAAGGGCGGCAGTGACGGGGGAGCTCACGGGGGAGCCGCGTACAGGGAGGAATCGGGGGAGCAGGCGTCCCGCTCGGAAGCGGAGTTCACCGCTTACGTCCAGGAGCGCCGCGCCTCCCTGTACGCCACCGCCTACCACCTGACCGGCGACCGCTTCGAGGCCGAGGACCTGCTGCAGAGCGCCCTCTTCTCGACGTACCGCGCCTGGGACAGGATCAGCGACAAGGCCGCCGTCGGCGGCTATCTGCGGCGCACCATGACGAACCTGCACATCAGCGCGTGGCGCCGCCGCAAGCTCAACGAGTACCCGACCGAGGAACTGCCGGAGACCGTCGGCGACACGGACGCGATGCGCGGCACCGAGCTGCGCGCCGTCCTGTGGCAGGCACTGGCCCGGCTGCCCGAGCTCCAGCGCACCATGCTGGTCCTGCGCTACTACGAGGGCCGCACGGACCCGGAGATCGCGGACATCCTCGACATCAGCGTCGGCACGGTGAAGTCCAGCATCTGGCGGTCGCTCCGCCGGCTGCGCGAGGACGAGGTCCTCAGCTTCGGCCGTGACGAGGAGGAGTCCTTCGGCGAGTTGGTCGCCTGAGGATCGGGGCCCGCCGAGGCGTCAGCCGCGCCGGGTCCGACGGGGGAAAGCACGGGGGCCGCCGCTCCTGGGGGGAAGCGGCGGATGGGGAAAATGGGGGGATCACGGGGGATCTCACGGGGGCACGACAGCGGGACCGGAAGGCCGGGGGGTCTTTCCGGTCCCGCTTTTCGTCCTACGCCGCGCCCGCGCGGGCCTTCACGCACCGGCCCGCCGCCGCGGCCGCGAGGCGGCCCAGGGCCTCCTCCTTGCCGCACGGGTGGGCGCCCAGGGCGCGCTGGCGGGCCACGATCGCGCGTTCCGCGCGCATCAGGCGCCAGCCGCGGCGCAGCAGGAACGGCACGGACTTGCGGCCCTCGCGCAGATCCCTGAGCAGTCGGCGCCGGAACGTCGTCGACGGGCGACCGCGCAGGCAGATCGCGTCCGCGAGCACGCCGAGCTCACGGCAGCGCTCCACGATGTCCGCGGCGAAGATGCCCTCCGCGATGAACAGCGGCGTGCGTTCGATGTCGAGTGCTTCCTCGCCGACCCGCGCGCTCGTCGCGATGTCGTACACCGGAACGCGGGTGCGGCCCGTGCGGCACAGCTGCTCGATGGCGGCGAGCGCCACGTCGGCGTCCCAGGACCGCGGGGAGTCCCAGTCGATGTCCGAGCTGCCCGGGACCTGCGGCAGCGTGGGGTCGGTGCCTTCCTTGTAGAAGTCGTCGAGGCACAGCACCGGCAGGCCCGTGCGGGCGGCGAACGACGACTTGCCCGAGCCGGAAGGCCCGGTCAGCAGGACGACGCGCGTGGGTATCGGGGGATGGGAACCCAATTCTATGAACCTTCTCACCTGCGGTTTTGCGGAACAGTCGGACATTTGCGTCGCACTCGACCCTGCTGAGTCTCGCTCGATCCTGCTCGCCGCGTGGGGCGTGCGCACACGTGCGCACC
>NZ_JBHYJH010000193.1:0-15559 GCF_042740445.1 Streptomyces sp. NPDC059003
GAGGAGCGGGGGTCTGGGGGCGGAGCCCCCAGTTCGGGAAGGGGCGGGATTGGGGGCTCCGCAGCAGCGGCCCTACGCCGCGTGCCCCCCGTCCACCGCCAACTCCGCCCCCGTCACGTACGCCGCCTCGTCCCCGGCGAGGTACGCCACCATCGAGGCCACCTCATCGGGGTGCCCGAACCGCCCGACCGCGGTGTCCGCGGCCTGACCCGCCGCGTACGGCCCGGCCGCCGGGTTCATGTCGGTGTCGATGGGCCCAGGGTGCACCAGGTTCGCGGTGATGCCGCGCTCGCCGAGCTCGCGGGCGAGCGCCTTCGTGAGGCCGATCAGCGCGGCCTTGCTGGTCGCGTAGAGCGTGCCGCCGGGGCCGGGCACGTGCTTCACCATGCAGGTGCCGATGGAGATGATGCGCCCGCCCCGGCCCATGCGCGCGACCGCCGCCTGGGAGGCGAGGAACGCGGCGCGCACGTTCACGTCGAGCACCCGGTCGATGTCGGCGAGGGCCAGCGTCTCCAGGGGGCCGAGCACACCGGTGCCCGCGTTGTTGACCAGGATGTCCAGGCGGCCCAGGTCATCGGCGGCCCGCTCCACGGCGCCCGCGGCGTCCCCGGCGTCCGCGGCGTCGGCCCGGATCGCGAACCCGCGCCGCCCGGCCGCCTCGATCTTGGCGACGACCTCACGGGCCGCCTCCTCGCCGTGCACATAGGTGATCGCCACGTCGGCGCCCTGCTGGGCGAGGCGGAGGGCGGTCGCGGCGCCGATGCCGCGGCTGCCGCCGGTGACCAGGGCCGTCTTTCCGGAGAGTGAAGACATGTCGGTTCCTTGGAATCGTGAGGATATCGGCGCGTTTGTTCGCATCCGTTTGCTTACGGGTTCAATCAAAGCGCCGGGCGTGGACGACGGCTGGCGGGAAACGGACACCGCGTCCACCGGGGCGCGGAGGGCACTCGACGAGCGATGAGTTCCGGGTCGGGCCAGGGTCTTCACAGGGGAGTGCGCAGGGGCGTACGCGGCCGGCTCGGGAGGGCCGGGACCCAGGCAGACAGGAAGAAAGGGCGCTCGCCATGAAGATCACGCTCACCCAGTTCGTCACCCTCGACGGCGTCATGCAGGCCCCGGGCGGCCCGCAGGAGGACCCGAGCGACGGATTCACGCACGGCGGCTGGTCCGTGCCCTACGGGGACGAGGACTTCGGCCGGTTCATGACCGAGGTGTTCGAGCGGGTGGACGCCTTCCTGCTCGGGCGGCGGACGTACGACATCTTCGCCGCGTACTGGCCGCGGATGACCGACCCGGACGACCCGATCGCCTCCCGGCTCAACGCGCTGCCGAAGTACGTCGCCAGCACCACGCTGACCAGCGCCGACTGGCAGGGCACGCAGATCATCGGCCGTACGGACCTGATCAAGGACGTCACCGCGCTCAAGGAGCGGCCGGGCCGCGAGCTCCAGCTGCACGGCAGCGCGGGCCTCGCCCAGTCGCTCCTGGCGCACGACCTGGTCGACACGGTGCACCTGCTGACGTTCCCGGTGGTGCTCGGCACCGGCAGGCGCCTGTTCGCGGAGGGCGGCCTGCCCACCGCGTTCCGGCACACCGGTTCCCGTACGACGTCCAAGGGCGTCGCCATCAACTCGTACGAGCGCGAAGGGCGGCCGGAGTACGGGAGTTACTGAGGAGTGCGGGGGATACGGAAACGTCCGGGAGTTGCCTGAAAAGCGGGGGCATAATGCCCGGCCGCTCCCGGTTAACTCCAGGAAAATTCCTCGGACTTCCCCGTACTTGTCATTGACACCTCAACCTCTACGCGCGTCACACTGGGGTCATGCGAATCCCCCCACGGATCACACGAATAGCAAGCGTCTCCGCTCTCGCCGGCGCCCTGCTCGTCGGCGGCACTGCCACCGGCGTCGCGACCGCCGCCCCCCACACGGCGCCCGTCGCGGCGTCGAGCACCGCCGGGTTCTCCGTCACCGCCGTCGGTGACATCTGCTACTCGGACCTGCCCACGCAGGCGCACGACACGCTCCGGCTGATCGAGCGGGGCGGGCCGTTCCCGTACCCGCAGGACGGCACGGTCTTCCAGAACAGGGAGGGCGTCCTGCCGAAGCAGAACACCGGCTACTACCACGAGTACACCGTCAAGACGCCGGGCTCGTCGAATCGCGGCGCGCGGCGCATCGTCACCGGTGAGGAGAACCGGGAGGACTACTACACCGGCGATCACTACCGGACGTTCGACCTGGTCGACTACGGCTGCTGACCGGACTTGGCGCGGCCCTCCGCCACGGCGAACAGCGCGAACGCGAGCACGATGAGCGCGATGCTCAGATACAGCTCGTAGCCGTCGGCGAAGCCCAGGTGCTGCACGACGCCCCAGCCGCGCAGCCAGCCGGTGAGGTCGTGCACCAGGCCCGCCACCCCCTGGATCAGCAGGATCAGACCGACACCTTCGAGTAGCTGTTTCATGGCACAAGATCCTCGCCCCGCGGACCCTCCACGCACATCGGCCGCGGGGCGAGGCCGCGCCCGCCGCAGGGCGGCCACCGGGGGCGCCCGGGTCCGCCGAAAGTCGCCGGCGCCGCGACTTTCGTAGCCGATCTTGGGCGCGGGGCGGGCGACCGGCTCCGCGATGCGTAGATTTATCGATTATGGATGGCAAGGAACCGGCACCAGGGGCGACGACCGACGCGGCACCCGGTGCGTCGGGAGCGCCGGGAGCGGCGACCGCGGCGGGCGACCGCGTGCTGCGCGGCAAGTGGTTCCTGCCGTCGGCCGTCGCCACCGAGCTCGACCCCGACCGGCAGCAGCGAGGGCGCCGACGCGCTCGCCGCACCGTGCGCGACTGGCTCGTCGACTTCTCCTGCTTCCTGGCAGCCGTGGCCATCGGGATGATCAACGCGGACGAGGTGAGCCGCGACACCACCATCTCCGAGTCCCTCGCCACCGTCGACCAGCTCGTCGGCGCGCTCGCCTGCGCCGCCGTCTGGACGCGCAGGCGCTGGCCCGTCGGCTTCGCCGTGGCGATGATCCTCGCCGGCACGGTGTCGAACACCGCGGGCGGCGCGGGCCTCGTCGCCTTCTTCACCGTTGCGGTGCACCGGCCCTTCAAGTACCCGGCCTGGCTCGGCGCCATCGCCGTCGCGGCGTCGCTCGTCTACTTCTGGCAGCGCCCCGACCCCTCGCTGCCGTATGTCGCCTCGGTCGTCCTGACCGCGGCACTCATGACCACCGCCATCGCCTGGGGCATGTTCGTCCGCGCCCGGCGCCAGCTCCTCATCGCCCTGCGCGACCGGGCGCGGCGCGCCGAGAACGAGGCCGCGCTGCGCGCCGAACAGGCCCAGCGGCTCGCCCGCGAGGCCATCGCCCGCGAGATGCACGACGTCCTCGCGCACCGCCTCACCCTGCTCAGCGTGCACGCGGGCGCCCTGGAGTTCCGGCCCGACGCGCCCCGCGAAGAGATCGCCCGCGCCGCCGGCGTCATCCGGGAGAGCGCCCACGAGGCCCTCCAGGACCTGCGCCAGGTCATCGGCGTGCTCCGCGGCACCGACGCGTACGCCGAAGGGCGGCCCCAGCCCACCCTCTCCGCCCTCGACACCCTGATCGCCGAGTCGCGCGAAGCCGACATGAAGGTGGTCCTCGACCTGCGCGTCCCGGACGCCGAGGCCGTGCCCGCCGCCATCGGCCGCACCGCGTACCGCATCGCCCAGGAGGCGCTGACCAACGCCCGCAAGCACGCCCCGGGCGCCGAGGTCACCGTCTCCGTCTCCGGCGCCCCCGGCGAGGGCCTGAGCCTGTCCGTCCGCAATCCGGCACCTCCCGGCGACGTGCCGGAGGTGCCCGGCTCGGGGCAGGGGCTCATCGGGCTCACCGAACGCGCCTCGCTCGCGGGCGGGCGGCTCACGCACGGGGCCGGTCGCGACGGCGGGTTCCGCGTGGACGCGTGGCTGCCCTGGGGCTGACGTCTTTGCGTACGCACCCACGGGCACCCCTCCCTCTTTGCGTTCGCACCCCCTCTGTACGATCAGCCGCCACCCACAACGAGCTGCGGAGAGGCGGAGATTGTGACGGGGGACAGCGGGGCGGACGGCTCCGGACGCCCACAGGAGGGCAAACGACGTCCACAGGACGGTGAACAACGTCCACAGGACGGCGAACGGCACCCGGAAGAGGGCAAACGGTTCATACGGGGGCGGCAGTTCGTCCGGGCGCGGCGCGGAGTGCTCGCCGTCGGCACCGTCGTGGCGCTGCTCGCGGCGGGGCTCGGCACCTGGGCCACGGACACCTGGCCGTTCGACAGCCGTGACCGCTACTGCTGGGGAGCCTGGGAGCAGGACAGCGGACCCGGCATCCTCGGCGACGAGGCCTTCGACGGCGACGGCGGCCGCAGCCGTACGTCCCGGGGCACCGCGCCGACCGCTGCGAAGCCGCGCGGGACCTGCGTCCTCGCGGTCCGCTCCACGCACACGTTCAGCGACGGCGACAAGGGCGTCCAGGACACCAACGTCACGGTGACGTACGGACCGGCGCCCAAGGGCGCGGCCGAGCGCGTCGAGTGGATCGGCCGGTTCCTCGGCGACCGCGCGATGCCGCTGCCCGAGGGGCTGCCCGGCGCCGTCGACGGCAGGCACGGCCTGCTCGTCCTGCCCAAGCGCTGCGACAGCCGCGACGGGCGGCCCACCGCCGTCACCCTGGAGGCCGTCGACCGGGCGCCGGACGACGTCATCGGCGGCACGGACCTCGGTGGCGCCGACGCCGTCGTCGAACTCCTCCTGGCCGCCGCCGAGAAGGGCATGAAAGCCACGGGCTGCGCCCCGGACGAGCCGGTGCGCGTCACCTCGCCCGTGCTCAGACTGCCGGAGCGGCAGGACACCACGCTCTTCGGCCCCGCGTGCCGCATCCCGGGCCTCGACGTCGAGGCCGGCGTCGACAAGGACACGGCGCTGCGCATGCAGGCCCAGGTCGGCGCCGTCACCGGGGACCTGCAGTCCTGCTCGGTGACGATCGGCCGGTCCGTGCGCGTGGGCGAGCGCGAGGACACACGCGTCTTTGACGCCCTGATGGTCCGCGCACCACGGCTCGGCGCGCTCCTCGACGGCGTGACGGGCCGCGCGGCCCCCGCGCGCGGCTGGCGCGGCACCGGCGTCTTCACCGATGACTACCAGGTCGTACGGGCCGGCTGCGCCGGGCGGCCGACGACGTTCCTGCTGCTCGGCTCGCCGACGCGCGAGACGACGGGCTACTTCACCGCGTTCACGAACGCGGTGACGCAACGACTGGGGTGCGCGCCGGTCGCGCCCGCGGCGGGCGAGGGGGAGAGCTGATGGGCGACGGGACGCAGCCGCGTACGGGGGCTCAGCCGCGTACGGAGGTTTCGGAGAGCAGGGGGAGCGCGGCGAGCGGGGCGAGTGCGGTGAGCAGGGCGAGTGCGGTGAGCAGGGCGAGTGCGGCGGGCAGGGAGTCGGCCATCGCGCCCATACCCACCGCGCCCGAACCGCGCGCACCCTGGTGGCACTGGCGCCGACTGACCCGCGGCCGCTGGCGGCCCGCCGTCGCCGCCGCGGTCGCCGGGGCGCTGCTCGGCGGGACGGCCGTCGCCTGGCAGGCCGACGCCGGGCCCTTCGCGACGGAGTCCGCGTGCTGGGGCGCCCTCGACGAGGACGACGTGGCGGACCTGTTCCACGGCAAGCGGGACATCGAGGCGTCCGAGACCCCCATCACCGACGACCGGATCGGCTCGGCGGGCCCGTCCGGCCAGTGCCAGTTGACGTCCCCGCGCGGCCACCGCGTCACGGCCCGCCTGCACCAGCTCGACGTCCGCTTCGGCGGCGCGGGCGACCGGTGGGCCGACGAGTACCTGTCCGCGCGGATGACGCCCCTCGGCGGCGGCGTGCTCGGCATGGCGTCGGACACGCGCGCGTGGCTCGCGGTGCCCGAAGGGTGCGTGGGGCGCCAGCGCGAGGACGACGGGCCGCTCGTCGTCGACGTCGAGGCGGGCTGGACGACGTACGACGACCAGGTCGACACGGACGAGCGGGCCCGGCTCGCGCGCGCCGCGGTCACCCTCGTCAACGCCTACATGAGCGACCAGGGTTGCGACCGCGCCCTGGCCGACCCGACGGACAGGATCGGCGCTCCGGGGCAGTTCCTGACCGAGCGGCGGGACGCGATCTGCGGCATCGAGGGGCTGCGCCTGGCCGGGGGCCGCAAGGACGAGGGCTACCGCCGTCCGGTGGTCACCAGCGGCCGGGCCCCGGTGCGGACCTGCGACCGCGACGTGATCTTCGGCCACCCGCGGCTGCGCCTGATGACCGTCGAGGAGCCGCGGCTCGCCGCGCTCTACAAGGACCTGTCGTACTACGGCGGGAACCGGCAGCTCAAGGCCGTCGGGGACACGAAGCGGCAGATACGGGGGCGGGGCTTCCTCCGTGACGACATGGCGCTGTACCAGGCGTCCTGCCAGACCGGTGACGTGACCTTCCTGATCCGGGCGGAGAACGGGCGGCGTGCCGCGGACATCCGTGCGCTGATGCCGGTGTACGTGGCGGCGGAGGCGAAGCGCGTCGGCTGCGGGTCCCTGCGGCTCCGGCTGCCCGCCTGACCGGGTTCCGACCGGCGCCGGAGCGGGTTCGGAGCGGGGCCGGAGCGTGGTCAAGGGCCCCGCTCCGGCTCGTTACGGTAGGCCCATGAAACCGATCAGGCTCCTGCTCGTCGACGACGACCCGCTGGTCCGCGCCGGGCTCTCCTTCATGCTCGGCGGCGCGGACGACATCGAGATCGTGGGGGAGGCCGGGGACGGCAGCGAGGTGGCCGCCCTCGTCGGCGAGGTCAGGCCCGACGTCGTCCTGATGGACATCCGCATGCCGACCCTCGACGGCCTCGCTGCCACCGAGGCCCTGCGCAAGCGCCCCGACGCCCCCGAGGTCATCGTCCTCACCACCTTCCACGCCGACGAGCAGGTGCTGCGGGCGCTGCGCGCCGGGGCCGCCGGGTTCGTCCTCAAGGACACCGCGCCCGCCGAGATCGTCGCGGCGGTACGGTCCGTGGCGGCCGGTGAGCCCGTCCTGTCGCCCACCGTGACCCAGCAGCTGATCTCCCAGGTCACCGGTGGCGGCCCCCAACTCGACCGCCGCCGGCGGGCCGTGGGGCGCCTCGGGCAGCTGGGCGAGCGCGAGCGCGAGGTCGCCGTCGCCGTGGGGCGCGGCTCCTCCAACGCCGACATCGCCGCGGAGCTCTACCTGAGCGTGGCCACGGTGAAGGCCCATGTGTCGCGCATCCTGACGAAGCTGGACCTCAACAACCGCGTGCAGATCGCGCTGCTGGTCCATGACGCGGGTCTCCTCGACGAGGCCTGAGCGGGTCTTTCTCCCACCCGCCCACCCTTCACTACCCGCCCGGCACCTGAGTGGCCCGCCCCGGCACCTATGGGCGAGGGTCGGGCATTCCAGCCCGTCCGGCGTTTGAGGACGAGGCGCGAAGCGCCGATGTGGGGGAAAGGGGCGAAGCCCCATTCGAGCGCGGGGACTGGGGCGGCGGCCACGGGAAGGGCGGGTGGGTGGGGGGAACTTCGTGCGAGCAACCCCGCGTTGACGGGGAAAGCAGCCGATGAGGGGAGACCCCCGTGGCAGACGGTGACGCCGAGGTCGTAGACCTCGGCACGTACGACGACTTCACCCGCAACCCCCACCGCGCCTACGCGGAATTACGCACGCGCGGCCCCATCCACCGCGTCCGCTTCCCACCCCCCGACCACGAGGACGACCACTACCTGGTGGTGGGCTACGAGGAGGCCAGGGCCGCCCTCGCCGACCCCCGCCTGGCCAAGTCCACCGCGGGACTCGACACCGCGCTGCCGGACGAGGAGCTGATCGGGCCGCACCTGCTGTCGGTCGACCCGCCGCACCACACGCGCCTGCGCGGCCTGATCGCCCGTGAGTTCACCGCCCGCCGCGTGCAGTCCCTCGGCCCGCGGATCCAGCAGGTCACCGACGGCCTCCTCGACGACATGCTCGCCGGGGGAAGCCCCGCCGACCTGGTGGCGGCGCTCGCCTTCCCGCTGCCCATGACGGTCATCTGCGAACTCCTCGGCGTCCCGGACCTGGACCGCGACGAGTTCCGCCGCCTGTCGAACGAGGCCACCTCGCCGAGCACGGACGTGTGGGAGGACACGGTCTTCCACGAACTCGCCGCGTACTTGGACGTCCTGATCGAGGCCAAGCGCAAGGCCCCGGGCGACGACCTGCTCAGCGCCCTGATCCGCACCCGCGCGGAGGGCGGCGACCGCCTCTCCCACGAAGAGCTGCGCGGCATGGCGTACCTGCTGCTCATCGCGGGCCACGAGACGACGGTCCACCTCATCACCAACACCGTCCACGCCCTGCTCACCCGCCCCGGCCGCCTCGCCGAGCTGCGCGCCGACCCGAGCCTCCTGGACGGCACGATCGAGGAGGGCCTGCGCCACGAGGGCCCGGTGGAGAACTCGACGTACCGCTTCACCACCGAGCCCACCGAGATAGCGGGCCTTCTCGTCCCGGCCGGTTCGGTGGTCGTCGTGGGCCTCGCCGCGGCCGACCGCGACCCGGGGAAGTACGGCTCTCCGGACGACTTCGACCCGCACCGAGCCCCCCAGGGCCATGTGGCCTTCGGGCACGGCATCCACTTCTGCCTCGGCGCCCCGCTGGCCCGACTGGAGGGCCGGATCGCCCTGCGCTCGCTCCTGGAGCGCTGCCCGGACCTCGCCCTGGACGGCGACGCGGCGGACTGGCGCCCGGGCCTGCTGATGCGGGGCCTGCGGCGGCTCGACGTCCGCTGGTAGCGGCGGAGCGGCCCGCGGTGGGCAAGGGGAGTTACCGGGTGGTAGAAGTCCTCCATGACTGACGCCATGGAATCCGCGCCGCCGCTCGACCTGACGCTCGCTCAGAAGGTCCTCGCCGCCCAGCCGTTCAGCCTGTTCGTCGGAGCCGAGGTGACCGCCTTCGGCGACGGAGGGGCCACCCTGGAGATCCCGATCCGGGACGAGCTCCGCCAGCAGAACGGCTTCGTGCACGGCGGCGTCCTGTCGTACGCGGCGGACAACAGCATCACGTTCGCCGCGGGCACCGCGCTCGGCCCCGCGGTCCTGACGTCCGGGTTCTCCATCCAGTACGTGCGCCCCGCCACCGGCACGCGGCTGATCGCCCGCGCCACGGTCGCCCACGCGACGCGGCGGCAGGCGGTGGTCCGCTGCGACCTGTTCGCCGTGGACGGCGACGGGGGCGAGGAGCTGTGCGCGGTGGCCCAGGGCACGGTGCGCGGCGCGGGCTGACACCGCTCCCCGCCCCAGGGGGCTCCCCGCCTCCGACGGGGGCTCAGGCCCCGGCGATCTCCGTCATCCGCACCGGCCTCCGCTCCGCGCGCGACAGCTCGCACGCCTCCGCGATCCGCAGCGCGTGCAGCGCCTCCCGGCCGTCGCAGGGGTTCGCGAGCTCGCCGCGCGCGACGTCGACGAACGCGGCGAGCTCCGCCTCGTACGCCGGGGCGAAGCGCTCGAGGAAGCCGGGCCACGGCTTGTCGGGCGCGGGCGGTCCCTCCGGCTCCGCCGAGGTGAGCGGGGTGCGGTCGGTCACGCCGACGCCGATCTGGCCGTCCTCGCCAGCCAGCTCCATGCGGACGTCGTACCCGGCGCCGTTGCAGCGCGTCGCCGTGGCCGTGGCGAGGGTCCCGTCGTCGAGCGTCAGGAGCACGGCGGCGGTGTCGACGTCGCCCGCCTCGCGGAACATCGCGGGCCCGGCGTCGGACCCCGTCGCGTACACCTCGGTGACCTCGCGGCCCGTGACCCAGCGCAGGACGTCGAAGTCGTGCACCAGGCAGTCCCGGTACAGGCCGCCGGAGAGCGGCAGGTACGCGGCCGGGGGCGGCGCCGGGTCCGAGGTCATCGCCCGGACCGTGTGCAGGCGTCCGAGGCTCCCGGACCGCACGGCGGCGCGGGCCGCCGCGTACCCGGCGTCGAAGCGGCGCTGGAAGCCGAGCTGCAGGACCGTTCCGGCGGACTCGACCTCGGCGAGCGCGGCGAGCGTGCCCGGCAGGTCGAGGGCGATGGGCTTCTCGCAGAACACCGGCAGGCCCGCCCGCGCGCCCTGGCCGATCAGCTCGGCGTGCGCGGACGTCGCCGCGGTGATCACGAGCGCGTCCACCCCGCCGGCCGAACCGCCGGCCGAACCACCGGCCGCACCGGCCCCGGCCGACGAGCCCGCCCCGGCGAACAGCGCGTCCACCGAGGGCGCCGCCGTCGCCCCCACCCGCGCCGCGAGATCCGCCGCCCGCGCGGCGTCCACGTCCGCGACCACGAGTGCCTCCACCTCCGGATGGCGGACCAGGGCCGCCGCGTGGAAGGTGCCGATACGTCCCGTTCCGATCAGTCCGATGCGCATGGGCCCCACCCTCGCGACGGACCCGCGCTCCTGTCAATGCTTTGTCCTGACAACAGAACTTCCGAACTTCCCGTCATCATCTCCCCGGACTACGCTCGCCCCGTGACGGAACAAGGAGCAGCCAAAGTCGCGAAACCGGCCGTGGACCCCACCGTGGCCCTGCACCTCGGCGTCGACCGCAGCAGCCCGGTCCCGCTCTACTTCCAGCTGGCGCAGCAGCTGGAGGCGGCGATCGAGCGCGGCGCCCTGACCCCCGGCAGCCTCCTCGGCAACGAGATCGAGCTCGCCGCGCGGCTCGGCCTGTCCCGGCCCACGGTCCGCCAGGCCATCCAGTCGCTCGTCGACAAGGGCCTGCTCGTGCGGCGCCGCGGCGTCGGCACCCAGGTCGTGCACAGCCAGGTCAAGCGCCCCCTGGAGCTCAGCAGCCTCTACGACGACCTGGAGGCGGCGGGGCAGCGGCCCGAGACCCGCGTCCTGCGCAACGTCGTCGAGCCCGCGTCCGCCGAGACCGCGGCGGCGCTCGGCGTGGCCGAGGGCAGCGACGTACACCTGGTGGAGCGGCTCAGGCTCGCGCACGGCGAGCCGATGGCGCACCTGCGCAACCACATCCCGGCGGGCCTGCTCGACCTCGACACCGCGCGCCTGGAGGCCACCGGCCTGTACCGGCTCATGCGGGCCGTGGGCATCACGCTGCACAGCGCGCGGCAGTCCGTCGGCGCCCGTGCCGCGAGCGCCGCCGAGGCCGATCTGCTCGGCGAGCCGGAGGGCGCGCCGCTGCTCACGATGCAGCGCACGACCTTCGACGACACCGGCCGGGCGGTCGAGTTCGGCTCGCACGTCTACCGGGCCTCGCGGTACTCCTTCGAGTTCCAGCTGCTCGTACGCCCCTGACGGGCTCGCGCCCCGACCGGCTCACGCCCCTGACCGGGGCGAAGTCAGAATGTTCTGACAAAGTCATTGACGCTGGGCCGCGCCCCCCGCTAGAACTCCCACCAGCCGCACAGGAGCGGCCGGGACCAGCCGGGAGAAGGGTGATGCACCATGCGTACAGCCCTGCGTACAGCCCGCACGGCGGCAGCCGTCGTCGCGCTCGCGGCGGCATGCAGCAGCTCCGGCGGCAAGGACGACGAGGACGACAACGGCGGGGGCGCCGACGGGAAGGCCGCGGGCACACCGCGCCTGAAGATCGCGATGGTGACGCACTCCGGCGAGGGCGACACGTTCTGGGACATCGTGCAGAGCGGCGCCGAGCAGGCGGCGAAGAAGGACAACGTCGAGTTCCTCTACTCCAACGACAAGGAGGGCAAGGGCCAGGCGGAGCTCGTCCAGACCGCGATCGACAAGAAGGTCGACGGGATCGTCGTCACGCTCGCCAAGCCCGAGGCGATGAAGGCCGTGCTCGCGAAGGCGGGGCAGGCGGGCATCCCGGTGGTCTCGATCAACTCGGGCGGCGAGTTCTCGCGGCGGTTCGGCGCGCTCAGCCACATCGGCCAGGACGAGGCGGTGGCGGGCGAGGCCGTCGGCGACGAGCTCGACCGGCGGGGCAGGAAGAAGGCGCTGTGCGTCATCCACGAGCAGGGCAACGTGTCCCTGGAGCAGCGCTGCGCGGGCGTGCGGAAGACCTTCGGCGGCACCGTGGAGAACCTCAACGTCGACGGCACCAACGCGCCCGGCACCCAGTCCTCCATCAGCGCGAAGCTCCAGGCCACCAAGGACATCGACGCGGTCGTCACGCTGGGCGCGCCGATCGCCGCGTACTCCGTGAAGGCCAAACAGGACGCGGGCAGCAAGGCCGAGATCGACACCTTCGACCTGAACGCCGAGGTGGTCAAGCGGCTGAAGAACGACGAGGTCGGCTTCGCCGTGGACCAGCAGCCCTACCTCCAGGGCTATCTCGCGGTCGACGAACTGTGGCTGTACCGGACCAACGCGAACGTCCTCGGCGGCGGCAAACCGGTCCTGACCGGGCCCGCCGTGGTCACGAAGAAGGACGTACCGAAGCTGGAGAAGTTCACCGCCCGCGGTACCCGATGACCACCGGGCACCGCGGCGTGACCGATACTTGGGCGGCCGGGTCCGCAGACCGGACCCGGCCGCACCGGAGAGCACAGCAAACACTGCAAACTCTGCAAGTACTGCAAACACTGCACAGCAAGAAGGGCACGGCGACGTGGCAAGGGTTCGGACTGGAGTACGTGCGGTGGGTGCCGTGCTGGTGGCGGTGCTCGGAGCGTCCCTCGTGGGATGCAGCAGCACCGGCGGCAAGCGCGCCGAGGACGCGCGCAAGGCGGCGCAGGCGGGGGGCAGGGCCGCGGTGGACACGCCCCGCTGGACCTTCGCGATGGTCACCCACTCGGGCGACGGCGACACGTTCTGGGACATCGTCCAGAACGGCGCCAAGCAGGCCGCCGTCAAGGACAACATCAACTTCCTGTACTCGCACCACGACGAGGCGCAGCAGCAGGCGCAGCTCGTGGACGCGGCCGTCGACAAGAAGGTCGACGGGATCATCGTGACCCTCGCCAAGCCGGACGCGATGAAGGCCGCCGTGGCCCGCGCCCGCAAGGCCGGCATCCCCGTGATCACCGTGAACTCGGGCTCCGAGGAGTCCAAGGCCTTCGGCGCGCTCACCCACATCGGCCAGGACGAGACGATCGCGGGCGAGGCCGTCGGCGACGAGCTGAACAAGCGGGGCAGGAAGAAGGCCCTGTGCGTCCTGCACGAGCAGGGCAACGTGGGCCACGAGCAGCGCTGCGCGGGCGCCAAGAAGACCTTCAAGGGCGACATGAAGAACCTGTACGTCGAGGGCACCAACATGCCCGACGTGCAGTCCTCCA
Organism: Streptomyces sp. NPDC059003; assembly: GCF_042740445.1. Lineage (NCBI taxonomy): Bacteria > Bacillati > Actinomycetota > Actinomycetes > Kitasatosporales > Streptomycetaceae > Streptomyces > Streptomyces sp. NPDC059003. The sequence goes on from NZ_JBHYJH010000193.1 coordinate 13,244, forward strand.
TCGAGGCCAAGCTGCAGGCCGACAAGGACATCGACGCCGTCGTCACGCTCGGCGCGCCGTTCGCCGACACGGCCGTCAAGGCCAAGGAGGGCGCGAACAGCAAGGCCGAGATCGACACGTTCGACCTGAACGAGAAGGTCGCCGGCGGCCTGAAGTCCGGGACGCTCGGCTTCGCCGTGGACCAGCAGCCCTACCTCCAGGGCTACGAGGCCGTGGACCTGCTGTGGCTCTACCGGTACAACGCCGATGTGCTCGGCGGCGGCAAGCCGGTCCTCACCGGACCGCAGATCATCACCAAGGACCAGGCCGCCGAGCTCGAGGAATACGCGAAGCGGGGGACCCGATGACCGCGACAGCACCAGCCGCACCGAAGAAGCCGGTGACCGACGAGCGGCTCCTCAAGACCTCGCCCGTCAAGAAGCTCCTCGGCCGCCCCGAGCTCGGCTCGGTCGTCGGCGCCGTGGCGGTCTTCCTGTTCTTCGCGATCATCGCGGACAGCTTCCTGCGGACCACCAGCCTCGCCACGGTCCTGTACGCGGCCTCGACGATCGGCATCATGGCGGTGCCGGTGGCGCTCCTGATGATCGGCGGCGAGTTCGACCTGTCGGCGGGCGTCATGGTCACGACGTCCGCGCTGATCTCGTCGATGTTCAGCTACCAGATGACCGCGAACGTCTGGGTGGGCGTCGGCGTGTCCCTGCTCGCCACCCTCGCCATCGGCGTCTTCAACGGCGTCATGCTGATCCGCACGGACCCGCCGAGCTTCATCATCACGCTCGGTACGTTCCTGATGCTGACCGGCATGAACCTCGGCTTCACCAAGCTGATCAGCGGCACGGTCTCGACGAAGTCGATCTCCGACATGGAGGGCTTCCCGTCCGCCAAGGACGTCTTCGCCTCGACGATCACCATCGGCGGCGTCGACTTCAAGATCACGATCGTCTGGTGGCTCGCCATGGTCGCGGTCGCCACCTGGATCCTCCTGCGCACCCGCGCGGGCAACTGGATCTTCGCGGTCGGCGGCGGCGAGCAGGCGGCCCGCGCGGTCGGCGTGCCCGTCGGCAGGACCAAGATCGGCCTCTACATGGGCGTCGCCTTCGGCGCCTGGGTCTCGGGCCAGCACCTGCTGTTCAACTACGACGTCGTGCAGTCCGGCGAGGGCGTCGGCAACGAGCTGATCTACATCATCGCGGCCGTCATCGGCGGCTGCCTGATCACCGGCGGCTACGGCTCGGCGGTCGGCGCCGCGGTCGGCGCGCTGATCTTCGGCATGACCAGCAAGGGCATCGTGTACGCCGAGTGGAACCCGGACTGGTTCAAGTTCTTCCTCGGAGCGATGCTGCTCCTCGCGACCCTGCTGAACGCCTGGGTCCGCAAGCGCGCGGAGGCGACGAAATGACGACGGAAGCCGCACCGAAGGACGCCACGGCCGCCGAGGACCGCGCGCCGCTCGTCGAGCTCGACGACGTCAGCAAGTACTACGGCAACATCCGCGCCCTCGAAGGCGTCTCCCTGGAGGTGCACGCGGGGGAGATCTCCTGCGTGCTCGGCGACAACGGCGCCGGCAAGTCGACCCTCATCAAGATCATCGCGGGCCTGCACCAGCACGACGCCGGAACCTTCCGGATCGAGGGCGAGGACACCAGGCTCTCCAGCCCCCGCGAGGCCCTGGACCGCGGCATCGCGACCGTCTACCAGGACCTGGCCGTCGTCCCCCTGATGCCGGTCTGGCGCAACTTCTTCCTCGGCTCCGAGCCGACGAAGGGCACGGGCCCCTTCAAGCGCCTGGACGTCGAGCTCATGCGGAGGACCACGCACGCGGAGCTGCTCCGCATGGGCATCGACCTGCGCGACGTGGACCAGCCCATCGGCACGCTGTCCGGCGGCGAGCGCCAGTGCGTGGCGATCGCCCGCGCCGTGTACTTCGGCGCGAAGGTTCTCGTCCTGGACGAGCCGACGGCGGCGCTCGGCGTGAAGCAGTCCGGCGTCGTCCTGAAGTACGTGGCCGCGGCCCGCGACGCGGGCCTCGGCGTGGTCTTGATCACCCACAACCCGCACCACGCCTACCTGGTCGGCGACCGCTTCGTCCTCCTCAAGCGCGGAGCGATGACTGGCAGCCATGCCCGCGACGAGATCACCCTCGACGAACTGACCCGCCAAATGGCGGGCGGCTCGGAACTCGACGACCTCCGCCACGAACTGGAGCGGGCCTCACCCCCTGATCTGGGGGCTGGCGCCCCGTAAGGGGCGCGGGGAACTGCGCGAGCAACCACGAAAGAGCCGCAGACGCGTCTGCTCCGTTACCCGGCAGACGCG
>NZ_JBHYJH010000194.1:0-15493 GCF_042740445.1 Streptomyces sp. NPDC059003
TCCGGCCCGCCGCTCCGCGGCGGGAGCTACCCCGCCCGCCCACCCCATGCGCCGCCGGGCGACGGGGCGCTCGCCCCGCGCGGGGGGGGGAGCCGCGGGCGCCGCCGGCGAGGGTCAGCTCTTTTCGAAGCGGAAACCTACGCCCCGTACCGTCGCGATGTAGCGCGGATTCGCCGCGTCGTCGCCGAGCTTCTTGCGGAGCCAGGAGATGTGCATGTCGAGGGTCTTCGTGGAGGACCACCACGTCGTGTCCCAGACCTCGCGCATCAGCTGGTCCCGGGTGACGACCCGCCCCGCGTCGCGCACGAGGACCCGCAGGAGGTCGAACTCCTTGGCCGTGAGCTGGAGTTCCTCCTCGCCCATCCAGGCGCGGTGGGACTCGACGTCGATGCGCACCCCGTGCGTGGCCGGCGGCTGCGCCGGCTCCGTGGCGCCGCGCCGGAGCAGGGCCCGCACCCGGGCGAGCAGCTCGGCGAGCCGGAACGGCTTGGTCACGTAGTCGTCGGCGCCCGCGTCGAGGCCGACCACGGTGTCCACCTCGTCCGCGCGCGCGGTGAGGATGAGGATCGGCACCGTGTGCCCGTCGGCGCGCAGCCGGCGCGCGACCTCGAGACCGTCCATGCCGGGCAGGCCCAGGTCGAGCACGACCAGGTCCACGCTGCCCTGAAGACCGGCGTCGAGCGCGGTCGGTCCGTCCTCACGCACTTCGACCTCGTAGCCCTCCCGGCGCAGGGCGCGGGCCAGCGGCTCCGAGATGGACGCGTCGTCCTCAGCGAGCAGTACACGGGTCATGGGGTGATGGTAGTCCGCGCCGGACAAGCGTCGAGGGGTGCTTGCCGCGCGTCCGCCCCGGTGCGGACCGGGCGGGGGCCGGGCAGGGGCCGGACGCGGCCCCGACACTGACCCCGACGGCCGGAACCTCCCGCTCCGGGATGCGATCCTTGGGTACGTCTCGCAGACACCTTGGATTGTGTGCCGTTGGTTCCTGCGTCACCTGTGATCCATCTCTCAAGTCCTTCCAAATGCCGATCTGTCGTGGCGTATGGTGGCGAGAAGCCTGTAGCACCACTCAAGGACCTTTGGCCGCTGTGGCAGCTGAAGGTCCCTTCTGTGTGCGGGCCGGTTTTCGCCGGCCCGGAAGGAATGACCTGTGGTCGGGCCCCGCACGCGATGTTGCGTCCCGGGGTGTGGATCTCGGTGTCGTCGCCCCTCGTACCCCGCGCAGCGGAACGAATCCCCCGGTCAGGCACGGGGGCGGGCGGGTGGCGCCGGTGCCGACCGCCCCCCACCGGGCGCGCACCTGGCCGACGGCCACGCGCGTCCCGACACCACGAGGATCGACCCATGGCGTCCAGCCTGACGAAGGACTCGGCCAGCACTCCTGGCTCCGAGAAGACCTTCTTCGGCCACCCCCGCGGCCTGGCCACTCTCTTCATGACCGAGATGTGGGAGCGCTTCAGCTTCTACGGCATGAAGGCACTGCTCCCCTTGTACTTGGTCGCGCCCGGCGGCATGGACATGAATGCCGCCACAGCCACGGCGATCTTCTCGATCTACATGGCGATGGTGTACCTGCTGGCCCTGCCGGGCGGCTGGTTCGCGGACCGCCTGTGGGGCCCGCGCAAGACGATCACGATAGCCGCTTTGGTGATCATGCTCGGTCACCTCACGCTCGCGCTGCCGGGCCAGGCGATGTTCTTCCTCGGCCTGGTGTTCGTGGCGATCGGCTCCGGCCTCCTGAAGGCCAACATCTCCACGATGGTCGGCCACCTCTACAACGGCCCGGACGACCCGCGCCGCGACGGTGGCTTCACGGTCTTCTACATCGGCATCAACCTGGGCGCCTTCTTCGCCCCGCTGGCCATCGGCACCGTCGGCGAGAAGGTCAACTGGCACCTGGGCTTCGCCATCGCCGCCTTCGGCATGGGCCTCGGCCTGATCCAGTTCCTGCTCGGCGGCCGCCACCTGAGCCCGCAGAGCAGCGTCGTGCCGAAGCCGGTGCCGCGCGCCGAGCTGATGAGCCTGCTGCGCAAGGCCATGCTGTGGATCATCGCCGCCGTCGTCTTCTACGGCGTCGCGGTCGCCACGGACGTCTACACCCTGAACTGGGCCATCGTCCCGATCACGGTCTCCGGCCTGCTCATCCCGATCTGGGTGCTCACCAAGATCAAGCGGGACAAGTCCCTGGACCAGACCGAGCAGTCCAAGATGACGGCGTACATCTGGTTCTTCGTGGCCGCCGCCATCTTCTGGATGATCTACGACCAGGGCGCGTCCACCGTGGCCCTGTTCGGCAAGAACTCCACGGACACCTCGATCTTCGGCTTCGACTTCCCGGTCTCCTGGTTCCAGTCGGTCAACCCCGTCCTGATCATGGCGATGGCCCCGGTCGTCGCCTGGATCTGGCTGGCGCTCAACCGGCGCGGCCAGGAGCCGAACTCCGTCGTGAAGTTCGCCTCCGGCCTCTTCCTGGTCGGCATCTCGTTCTTCGTCTTCCTGATCCCGCTGTCCATGGCGGGCGACGGCGAGAAGGTCGGCGCGTACTGGATCGTCGCGATCTACTTCATCCACACCATCGGTGAGCTGTGCGTCTCCCCCGTCGGCCTGTCGGTCACGACGAAGATGGCCCCGGAGAAGTACGCCTCCCAGATGCTGGGCGTCTGGTTCCTCGCCGTCACCGCCGGCGACTGCACCACGGGTCTGCTGTCCATCGCGGGCGTCGACCTGAACAAGAACGGCGTGGTCGCCATGGAGGCCACGATGGCGATCATCGCGGCCGTCGCGGTGTTCATGTACCGCAAGAAGGTCAAGGCACTCATGGGCGACGTGCACTAGCCGCCGCTTTCCCGCGTACGAACTGAGGGCCGCCGCACCACCCGGTGCGGTGGCCCTTGGCGTTTCTGCCCCTGCCGGCCGCGCGCCCGGTGGAGCATCGGCCCATGACGCTGCGTCGTACGCTCCTGACCCTCGCCCTGTGCGGCACGCTCCTGTCGTCCAGCGCCGCCGAGGCCGCGCAGGACGAAGGGGTGCCCGACGAGCCGGGGCAGGTCTTCTCCTACGGCCCGCACGCGCGCCAGACCGTGACGGTGTACGGCGGGCCCGGTGGCGCGGGGCGGCCCGCCCTGGTCGTCCTGCACGGCGGGTACTGGGCCCGCGACACCGACTGGAGCGGCTGGTCGCGGTGGTTCGCGGCGCGCGGCTTCACCGTGTACGACACCGACTACCGGCTCTCGTCGGACGCCGTCTGGTCCGCGCAGCGCGCCGACGTGCTCGCCGCCCTGCGGTGGATCGCCCGGCGCGAGGGCCCCGGCGCGGCCGGGCCGCTGGTGCTCGGCTCGTCGGCGGGCGGGCATCTCGCGGTGAGCGTGGGCGCGTACCGATCGGGCCGTGCGTACGTACGCGGCGTCGTCGCCCTCTCGCCCGTGGCGTCGCCGTACCGGGCGTGGACCGACGGGGCGCGGCCCGGCGCCTCCCCGCAGCAGCGGGAGCTGCGGCAGGCGGCGAAACGTCTCGCCGGATGCGATCCCGACCGGGCGGGACGGCGCTGCTGGGAGCGGTGGGGCGACCTGGCGGCCGTGTCGCACGCCTCGGGCGCCCGGGACGCGCCGCTGTACCTCGTCCACTCGGCGGGCGACTTCGTGCCGCCCGCCCACTCGGCCGAGCTCGCCGGCGCCCAGCTGCGGGCGGGCCTGAAGGACGTGTCCACGCGAACCCTGCCGGGGGCGGCGCACGGCGGACAGCTCCTGCGGCGTCCGGGGGTCGCGCGCGACGTACTGGCATGGCTGCGGGCCCATGCGAAACGGGCCCGCAGCCGCTGACCCCTTTGCCGAGGGGTGGCTCCTCTGTCCAGGGGTGTGCCGGGCGTCGTCAGCGCGTGCCGCGGCGGGGGCGGGGGCGGGTGCGGGGCAGGAAGGTGAACACCGCGCCGCCGAGCAGGATCGCCGTGCCCGCGACGAGGGCGAGCGCGCGCAGCGCGCCGTGGTCGTCGGCGCCGGTGTCGGCCAGGCCGCCGCCGGTGGTGGTCGAGCCGATACTTGAACCGGTGCTTGAGCCGGTACTTGAGCCGGTGGTCCCTCCGGTGGTCCCGCCGGTGGTCGTCCCTCCACTCGACCCGCCGCTCGACGAACCGCCGGACGCGCCGCCCGGCTGTGCCGAGGTGTCGAGCTCCAGGGACACCGCGGTCTTCGCGGGCGTGCACGTGGTGGTCGTACCGAGTGCCTTCACGGTGAGGACGCCGGGCGAGAGCGTCGACGTGCCGTCGGCGCCCGGCTTGTACGTGCCCGTGAGGTCGGGGACGGCGATGGGGTCGCCGGCCTTGATGGGCGCCTTGTTCAGGGGGCCCTCGACCGGCACCGTGCCCTTGTCGGCGCCGCCGAGCACGACAGCCATGGACGGCTTCACGGAGTTCGCGGGGATGTCGGCGGGGCTGTCCATCACGGACTTCTTGAACCGCACGGTGAGGCCGTAGGAGCCGCCGTCCTTCTTGGCGTTGATCTGCACCGGCGAGGTGGCTTCCCTGTCGCCGATCGGGGTCTTGCACTTGTACGGGATCAGGACTTCCTTGCCGGGGAAGTCGGTCCGCCCGTCGCCGCCGCCGCTGGAACCGCCGGTCGTGGTGCCGCCGTTGTCGCCGCCGCCGGACGTCGTGCCACCGGATGTCGTACCGCCGGACGTGGTCCCACCCGTCGTGGTCCCACCGGTCGTGGTCCCGCCCGTCGTGGTGCCGCCCGTCGTCGTGCCGCCCGAGCTGCCGCCCCCGGCGGTCACCTTGATGGTCGCGGCGGCCTGTACGGCCTCCTCCGGCTTGCACTTGGTGTCGGTCGAGATCGGCTTGTCCACGTTGATGTCGTACGCGTCCGGGGTCAGCGTCACCTCGCCCGGCTTCGTCAGCTTCAGCTTGGCCTTCATGTCGGACAGGACCATCGGACTGCCCTTGGGAATGGGCGGGTTGGTCCGCGTCCCCGTCACCTTGAGGTCGCCGGTCTGGGCGCCGCCGAGCTTGACCGTCCCGGTCGGCAGGACAGTGTCCTTGCCGAGGTCGAGTATGTCGGGGTTCTTCGACGCGGCCTGGACGGTCTGCCACACCACCTCGACCTCGTCGCCGACCTTCGCCTCAGCCACCGTGCTGAGCTGCACCTTCGTGGTGCCGTGCACGGGCGGCAGCTGGGAGATCGGGGGCGGTACGCACTCGGTCTTGTACGCGACCTCGGCGGCCTGCGCCGGGCCCGCGGCCGCGAACAGCGTGATCCCGGTGCCGCCGAGGACCAGGGACGCGCAGGCGACGGCCGCTCTCGTACGGGAGGTGGGCCCCCGCGCTCCTTGCTCTCCGCTCGCGCTCCGTGTCGCCTTCATGCGTTTCCCTTCGTCGGGGGGCCGTTGTCGGACGGTGCGGAGAGCTGTTCTGCGGGGGCGCCCGGATCGGTGTCCGGGGTGAACCAGGGCAGAGTCGTGGACGTGGTGGGCGGGGTGGACGGGGTGGGCTTGGCGGGCTTAGTGGGCTTGGTGGGCTTGGTGGCGGCGGTCGGGTCGTCCGGGCCAGCCGGGTCGCGGGTGCGGAACGTGTCGTGTGCCGTGCGCTCGGCGGTGACCGCGGGCTGCGGGAGCCGCAGCTTCGGGAGCCGGGCGGCGAGTTCGCCGAGGCGGGCGGTGCGGTGGCGGCCCGGCGGGTGGTTGCCGCCGCGGTGCGGGCGGAGCCGGTCGACGGCCGCCATGGCGACGCGGAACACGGCCGCGGGTACGACGACGCACAGCAGGACCCAGAAGAGGGTCACCCCCCAGGGGCGGCCCACGCCCCACGGCTGTTCGGCGAGCACCTTCTCCCCGTACCGCAGCGACACCAGATAGTCGCCGTGCGCGCCCGCGGGCAGCTCGACCGGCAGCTTGATCCGCGCCTTCCTGCCCGGGGCGATGGTGCCGCGCCACTGCTGTTCCTCCCACGCGGGGGCGAACACGCCGTGCGAGGTGCCGACCTGGAAGACGGGGTCCTTGACGGGCGCGGATCCGACGTTGCCGACGGTGAACACGAGCCGCCGGGTCGGCGGTGACCCGAACCAGGTGAGCAGGCCGCTCGACCCGTCGAGCCGGGTGTCCGTCATGATGGAGAGACGCCCGCCGCTCCGCGCTTTGGGCAGCGGCTTCACCGGGTGTCCCGCGACCTTGAACGCCGCGTCCGCGGTGGCCTTCTCGCCGGTCACGGTGGCGACGTGCACGACGCACGGGCAGGGGGCCGGGGGCTCGGCGACGGGGAGCCGTTTGCTGAAGGTCCCCTTGGCGTCGGTGGTGACGGCGCGGCCCTGTGCGTTGGCGCAGGAGTTGGTGCCGCCGGGGACTCCGTCGGCGGGGGTGGCCTGGCCGCAGACGAGCACCATGAGCAAGGCGCTCTTTCGCCATCCGTCCCCCTTGACGGTGACGGAACCCCCCGTTCCCGCCTGGGACTTGGACAGGGTCACCCTGGGCTTGCCGTCAGCGACGGCCGCCGGAGCCGCCACCCCCAGGGCGAGCAGAACCATGGCGAGGGCGACTGTCAGGCACCGTCGCCGCCTCCGTACCCCGCCGCTCCGCGGCGGGTTCTCTCCCACCCGCCCGCCCGTTTCCACCCTCCCGCGGGGTGAACGCCTCTCGTGGGGGGCACTCACCATCGGCGTCGAAAGCACATGGAGGGCTGGACAGGCAGCATCCGCTGCAAAACAGCGGGCAACCCCCACCAGAGACGCCCACCCACCAGGAGACCAGAAACGGGCCGACGGGCGGGCGATACCCCGCAGCCGCCAACGACGGCCAACCCCCACCAGAGACGCCCACCCACCGGGAGACCGGAAACGGGCGGGCGGGTGGGAGATATCCGCCGCGGAGCGGCGGCTGGCGCCTGGCAGCCGCCGACGGCGGACGACCCCCACCAGAGAGGCCCACCCGCCGGGGAACTGGAAACGGGCGGGCGGGTGGGAAATCCCCGCCCCCACCGCACCCCGTACGACCCGCGAAGTCACGCCCCACCCCCAGCCCGGCGCAGCCGACCCCGCACCGCGAAGAAGCCCCCCACCACACCCACCAATCCCCCCGAAACCCCCGCGACAGCGGTCCACGGCACGATCCGCACAGAGGCGGTGCCCACACCCCGCACACCACCCCCGGCCGACGCCGCCACCTCCACGGACACCACGTCGAACCCCGGCACCCCACCCCACGGCTCGCTCAAGGACACCCGCCGCCCGGGGGCCACCCCGGGCACCTTCCGAGGGGCCCGGTCGAGCAGCTCCCCGAACACCCCGCGGGCCCGCACCGCGACCCGCGGTGCGAGCACGGTGGTGCCCCGGTTCACCAGGTCGTACGAGATCCGCCCGCCGTCGACGTCGACCTTCACCCGCTCGACGGTGAGCGCGGGCAGGGCGGGCCCGCTCACCCGCAGGTGCACGGCGACGCGCCGGTCCCGCCCGCCGCCGTCGCGGGCGGCGATCGTGCCGGGGTGGTCACCGGGCGCGGCCGTCGACGGCACGGCCACGGTGAACGGCACCTCGGCCCGCGTCCGCGGCGGCACGGTCACCTCGCGCCGGGCGAAGGCGACCCACGCCCCCGCGCCGCCGGGCCCCCCGCGCAGGGTCACGGCGAGCGGCTCGTCGTCGGGGTTCGTGACGGACACCGTGTCCTGGAGTACGGCGCCGGGCGCGCCCTCCACGTAGAAGTAGGGCCGCTTGCCGTCGCCCGCCGAGGCCGCGAGGGACCACGGGGTACGGCCGCCGCCGTCGGCCGCGTACGCCACCGGCGCCCCGGGCACCGCGGACACCGCCCCGCCCAGGAGCAGCGCGACGGCCCCCGCGCACACCGCACCCCGCAGCCGCAGCCGCAGCCGCACGCGCACCCGCATCCGCTCGCCCCTCACCCCGGCACCCGGCCGGTCAGCGCGACCGCGCCGCCTGGTTCCGCCGCGTCAGCCACAGGACCCCGGCCGCGCCGGCGAGCAGCACCGTGCCGCCGAGCGTGCCGAGCGCGATCGCGGAGTCGGCGGGCCCGGTCTGCGGCAGTTCCTCACCGCCGGACGGCGCGTTCTGCGCCCCGTCCGACGTACCGGAGGAGCCCGCCCCGGAGCTGGAACCGGAATCCGAGCCCGACCCCGAACCCGAACCGGACCCGGAGCCGGAGTCCGAGCCGGAGTCCGAGTCCGAGCCGCCCGAGCCCTTGACGTTCAGGGTCAGCGACGGCTTCGGGCTGTTCGCGGGCGTGCACGTCGTCGTCGTACCGAGCGCCTTGATGGTCAGGACGCCGGCGGTGAACGTGACCTTGCCGGACTTCTTCGGCGTGTACGTGCCCGACAGGGTGCTGATCCTGATGGGGGTGTTGGCCGGAATCGCCTGGGCGTTGGGCGGGCCCGACACCGGAACGGTGCCGCTCTCCGCGCCGCCGAGCTTGATGAGCGCGCTCGGCTTCATCGCGCCCTTGCCGAGCTCGACGGGGCTGGAGGAGACGCCCTTCTGGAAGGACATGGTGAGCTTGTAGCCGCTGCCGCTCCTGGTGCTCTTGATGTCGATGGGCGAGACGGCACCCTTGTTGCCGATGGGCGTCCTGCACTGGTAGTCGACGTCCTGGACCTCGGCCCGGGCGGCGGGTGCGGTGAGCAGCAGGGCCGGTCCGGCCAGGGCGGCGGCAAGGACGAGTGCGGCCGGTTTCTTCTGGTACGACACCTCTGTTCTTCCCCTCATGCCGGTGGTGCGGGCGGGTCCGTGCCGCGGGTACGTGCGGTGTACGTGCACATTTACTGACGGCACATCAGATACGGGCGCTCAAGGTACGCCCGGGACCTTGTCGAGGGAAGACAAAGGACGCGCCGGATCAGTACAGATCCGACGCGTCCGCTGAGACGTGTGAGACGTGGGTGACTAGCCGGGCGCGCCCAGCTCCGCCCAGACCGTCTTGCCCGTGCACCCGGGGGTCCGTACGACACCCCAGTCCAGGCAGAGCCGCTGCACGATGAACATCCCGTGCCCGCCGGGGCGCCCGGCGCGGTGCGGGGTGCGGGGTGCGGGCTGGCCCGCGCCGCGGTCGGAGACCTCGATGCGCAGCACCTTCCTGCCGTTGTCGCAGGAGAGCCAGAGTTCGTCGGGGCCCTCGGCGTGCAGGCAGGCGTTGGTCACCAGCTCGGAGACGACGAGCAGGACGTCCTCGGCGGCCGCGCGGCGGTCGGCGCCCACGGCGGGCAGCCAGCCCCAGGCGTGCAGGGCTTCGCGGGTGAAGTCCCGCGCGAGCGGCACGACACCGCTCGCGCCGTCCAGGCTGAGGCTGCGGACCTGGCGGCCCCCGGTCTCCGGGGCGGCCGCGGGCACGGCGGTGTCCGCGACGGCGGCCTCCGGCTCCGGGCCACGGTCGCCCGGCGAGTAAGGCCGGGTGGTGCTCATCAGCACTTCACCTCACCGACAAGAGGACTCTGGACAAGTGGCGGAACGAAGAGCCCCGGCGGCGGATGTCCGCCCGGCCGGCTGTCTCCTGGCCGCTTGCCGTTTCTGACGTTGACTTGATGACGATTGGCGACAGATTCAGGGTGACTCCTGCCCGGCCGTACCGTGCGAACACCCACTGATTCGGCAGGATCCGTGTGACGCTGGTAACGCATCGATCACACAGCGACAACTGACGCATAACTGTTCAGGTCACCTGCGCACCACCGTGCGCACCACACCTGTCACCGCTCCCGGCTCAGTCGGCCAGAGCCGCTTCGAGCGTCTCGTGGACGGTGAAGACGGCATCGGCTCCGGTGATCTCGAAGACCCGGGCCACCACCGGCTGCATGCCCGCGAGGTGGACGCCGCCTCCCGCGGCCTCGGCTTTCAACCGCGCCCCCAGGAGCACGTTCAACCCCGTGGAATCGCAGAACTCCAGCCGTGAGCAGTCGACCACGAGCCGTGAGAAGCCCTGCGTGACACAGTCTTCGAGTGGCTCGCGCAGCAGATCGGCGGTGTGGTGATCGAGCTCACCCGCCGGGGTCACGACGGCACTGCGGCCCTCATTCCGGACTTCGACCAGAAGCCGGCCCCTGTGTGCGCTGCCGACCGTCCCGCGGTCCATGCCGTCACTCTCTTCCGACCGTCGTGGCTGATACAGGCGCGCGCCATCGACACGCGATGACGCCCTTGAACATTACGCCTTCCCTACGGCCCGGGGTAGCCGAACAACCTCCAGAATTCGGACATTTCACCACAGAACGCACTTGCGACCCCGCCGCGGAAGCGGGTAGGGGTAGAAGAGACACCAATCGACCCGGACGGCCATGGAGGCGCCGCACACCGCAGTGCACGTAGTGGCATCGGCAGCCATATGCCGAGAACGATGGAGGACACCATGTCACCCCGGCTCGACGAATCGCGTACTGACCAAGCGACGTCGACACCCCCGCCGAACCGCACCGACCCCGAAGGGCCCGAGTGCCTGTCGGGCCTCCCGGAGATACCTCCGTACGACGAAGTGGGACCCGTCGACGCGCGGGCCCTGTCCAAGACCCTCTTCGAGCGCCTCGAATCCCTCGAAGAAGGCACGCACGAACACGCATACGTCCGCAACACCCTGGTCGAACTGAACCTCGCCCTGGTGAAGTTCGCCGCCTCCCGGTTCCGCTCCCGCAGCGAGCCGATGGAGGACATCATCCAGGTCGGCACCATCGGCCTGATCAAGGCCATCGACCGCTTCGAGCTCAGCCGCGGCGTCGAGTTCCCGACCTTCGCGATGCCGACGATCGTCGGCGAGATCAAGCGCTTCTTCCGCGACACGTCGTGGTCGGTGCGCGTGCCCAGGCGGCTCCAGGAGCTCCGCCTCGACCTCGCCAAGGCCGGCGACGAGCTGGCCCAGAAGTTCGACCGCGCGCCGACGGTGGCCGAACTCGCCGAGCGTCTCGGCATCACCAACGACGAGGTCATCGAAGGCATGGCCGCGTCCAACGCGTACACCGCGAGCTCGCTCGACGCGCAGCCCGAGGAGGACGACTCCGAAGGCGCGCTCGCCGACCGCATCGGCTACGAGGACCACGGGCTCGAAGGCATCGAGTACGTCGAGTCGTTGAAGCCCCTGATCGCCGAACTCCCGCCCCGCGACCGGAAGATCCTCGCCCTGCGCTTCGTGGCGAACATGACCCAGTCGGAGATCGGCGACGAACTCGGCATCTCCCAGATGCACGTCTCACGGCTTCTGTCGCGGACCCTGGTGCGCCTGCGCAAGGGACTGACCGTCGAGGAGTGACCCGCGCGGCCCGCGCCCGCCCGCTACCGAACTCCCGAACACCCCTGTGGGGCCCGCCCGTTGAGGCGGGCCCCACAGTCGTTTCCAGCGCTTTCTGTGTTTCCGGCGGTTCAGCGCACGCGTACGCCGCGCTGCCACACGTGCGACACCAGCGGGACGCCCGGCCGGTACGCGAGGTGGACGTGCGACGGCGCGTCGAGCAGGGCGAGGTCGGCGCGGGCGCCCGGGGTGAGGCGGCCGACGTCCCTGCGGCGCAGGGCCGCGGCCCCGCCCGCCGTCGCCGCCCAGACGGCCTCGTCCGGGGTCATGCCCATGTCCCGTACCGCGAGGGCGATGCAGAAGGGCACGGAGGAGGTGAAGGACGAGCCCGGGTTGCAGTCCGTGGACAGGGCGACGGTGGCGCCCGCGTCCAGGAGGCGGCGGGCGTCGGGCCACTCGGCGCGGGTGGAGAACTCGGCGCCGGGCAGCAGCGTGGCGACGGTGGCGCTGTGGGCGAGCGCGTCGACGTCCGCGTCGGTGAGGTGGGTGCAGTGGTCGGCGGACGCCGCGTCGAGCTCCACGGCGAGCTGGACGCCGGGGCCGTGGCCGAGCTGGTTGGCGTGCACGCGCGGGTGCAGGCCCCTGGCCTTGCCCGCCGTCAGGATCGCCCGCGCCTGGTCCCCGTCGAACGCGCCCTTCTCGCAGAACACGTCGACCCAGCGGGCGTGCGGGGCGCAGGCCTCCAGCATCTCGCCGGTCACCAGGGCCACGTATGCCGCCGGGTCGTCGGCGTAGTCCGGCGACACGATGTGGGCGCCCAGGAAGGTCACCTCGTCCGTGTGCCGGGCCGCGATGCGCAGGGCGCGGGCCTCGTCCTCGGTCGTCAGGCCGTACCCCGACTTCGTCTCGAACGTCGTCGTGCCCTGGCGGAGCGCCTCGCGGAGGTAGCGGGTGACGTTCGCTTCGAGCTGCTCGTCCGTGGCCGCGCGGGTGGCGGCGACCGTGGTGCGGATGCCGCCCGCCTCGTACGGGCGGCCCTCCATGCGGGCGTTGAACTCCTGGGTGCGGTCGCCCGCGAAGAGGAGGTGGGAGTGGGAGTCGACGAATCCCGGGATGGCCGCGTGGCCCTCCGCGTCGTACGACGCGTCTGCCTGGGGGGCCTTGTGGGTGGGGCCCACCCACGCGACGTTCGGGCCGTCGAGGACGACGGCCGCGTCCTTCACGACGCCGAGGGGGCCCTCTCCGAGGGCGGGGTCGTTGGTGACGAGGCTGGAGATGTTGGTGATGACTGTGGTGGTCGTGGTCGTGGTCGTGGTCATGGGGGTTCCTGTCGGTGGGTGGGTGGGGCCTTCGCGGGGCGCCCCGGTCCCGCCCCTTTCCCGAAACCAGGGGCTGCCGCCCCTGGGACCCCGCTTGATCGGCGCTCCGCGCCTCGCCCTCAAACGCCGGGCGGGCTGAAAGCCAAACAGCCCGGCCGGCGAAAGTTCCAGCCCGTCCGGCGTTTGAGGACGAGCGCGCAGCGCGGATAAAAGGGGGTCTGGGGGCGGAGCCCCCAGTTTCGGGAAGGGGTGGGATTGGGGAGGCCCCCGGCAGGGATCAGCGCAGGGCCGCTACCGCCTCCCCCAGCGCCGCCCCCACGTCCCCGACCAGGGCGTGCTCGCCGTCACGGACCACGTGTCGGCCCCCGACGACGGTATGCCGCACATCCGCCCCACTCGCAGCGAAGATCGCCACCTCCGCCCCCAGGCGGGGCACGGCCCCGGCCGTACGGACGGAGTCCAGGGCGACCGTGGTGAAGTCGGCCAGCGCGCCAGGGGCGAGCACCCCGGCCTCGGCCCAGCCCAGCGCCGCGTGCCCGTCGGCGGAAGCGGCCCGCAGCAGCGCGGCCGCGGTCCAGTGCCCCCGCGTGTGCGAGCGCAGGCGCTCGTTGAGCTCCATGGCCCGCGCCTCTTCGAAGAGGTCGATGACGGCGTGGCTGTCGCTGCCGAGGGACAGCGGGCTGCCCGCCCGCTGGAGGGCGGGCGCGGGACCGATGCCGTCGGCGAGGTCCCGCTCGGTGGTCGGGCACATGCACGTGCCGGTGCCGGACCCGCCGATGAGCGCGATGTCGTCGTCGGTGAGGTGCGTGTTGTGGACACCCGTCGTGCGCGCGCCGAGCACCCCGTGGTCGGCGAGCAGGCGCGCGGGAGTGCGGCCGTGCACGGCGAGGCAGGCCTCGTTCTCGGCGGTCTGCTCGGAGAGGTGGACGTGCAGCGGCGCGCCCCGCCGCGCGGCCCAGTCGGCCACCGTGCTCAACTGCCGCGCGGGCACGGCCCGTACGGAGTGGATGGCCGCGCCCACGCGCGCGTGCTCGCGGTCCTTCAGGAGCGAGGCCCGCTCGGCCCAGGCCTCCGCCGTGCCGTCGGAGAAGCGCAGCTGGTGGTGGTTCGGCGGCTCGCCCTCGGCGGCGCTGCGCAGGCCGGAGGCCACGTACGCGGTGTCGAGGAGCGTGATGCGGATGCCCGCGTCGGCCGCGGCGGCGATGAGGGCCTCGCCCATCGCGTTCGGGTCGGCGTAGCGCGTCCCGCCGGGCGCGTGGTGCAGGTAGTGGAACTCGCCGACCGCCGTGATCCCGGCGAGCGCCATCTCCGCGTACACCGCCCGCGCGAGCGCGTGGTACGTCTCCGGGGTGAGCCGGTCGGCCACGGAGTACATGACCTCGCGCCACGTCCAGAACGTGCCGCTGCCGACCTGGACGGTGGCGCGCAGGGCGCGGTGGAAGGCGTGCGAGTGGGCGTTGGCGAGGCCGGGGAGCGTGAGGCCGCGCAGGACCGTGGCGCCGGGCGGCGGGGCGTCGACGCCCGTGCGGACGGCGGCGATCCGCCCGTCCGCGCCGACGTCGAGCGCCACGCCCGGCTCGACGTTGGTCTCGAGCCAGGCGTGTTCCGCCCAGTACGTCTGCGTCACCGGCACGCCAGGCCCTCCAGTACGTCGGCGAGTGCGCGCACCCCGGCCAGGCAGTCGTCCTCGGCCGCGAACTCGGCGGGTGAGTGCGAGACGCCCGTGGGGTTGCGTACGAACAGCATGGCGGTCGGGACCGAGGCGGACAAAATGCCCGCGTCGTGTCCGGCGCCGGTGCCGAGCACGGGCAGGTCGCGGCCGGTGCGCTCGCGCAGGATCGCGCCGAGCTCGTCGCGCAGCGCGTGCTCGAAGTCGATGACCGGCGTGAAGGACTCCCGCACGACGTCCAGGTCGACACCGTGCCGGTCGGCGTACTCGCGGGCCGCCTTCTCCACGGCCGTGACGACCGTGTCGAGCGTGTCCTGGTCGGCGGCGCGCGCGTCGAGCCAGGCGCGGACCAGGGACGGGATGGCGTTGACGCCGTTCGGCTCGACGGCGATCTTGCCGAACGTGGCGAGGGCACCGGCGAGTTCGGCCTCGCGGCGGGCCGCGATGACCGTCTCGGCGTAGCTCAGCATCGGGTCGCGACGGTCGACGAGCCGGGTCGTGCCCGCGTGGTTGGCCTCGCCCCGGAAGTCGAAGCGCCAGCGGCCGTGCGGCCAGATGGCGCTGGCGATGCCGACCGGGTCGCCCGAGAGGTCGAGGGCGCGGCCCTGTTCGACGTGCAGCTCGACGAACGCGCCGATGCGGGCCAGGCGCTCGGGGTCGGGGCCGATCGCCGACGGGTCGTACCCGGCGGACTCCATCGCCTCCGGCAGGCGTACGCCGTCGCCGTCGCGGAGCTCGTACGCCTGCTCCTTGGTGAGCTGTCCTGCCGTGAGCCGGGAGCCGACGCAGGCCAGGCCGAAGCGGGCGCCCTCCTCGTCGCCGAAGTTGGTGATCGCGAGGGGACGGGTGAACTCGGCTCCCCTGGCGCGGAGTTCGTCGAGGGCGGCGAACGACGACACGACGCCGAGGGGGCCGTCGAAGGCGCCGCCGTCCGGGACGGAGTCGAGGTGGGAGCCGGTGACCACGGCGTTTCCCCGGGCGGGGTCGCCGAGCCAGGCCCACTGGTTGCCGTTGCGGTCGGTCTCGTAGGTGAGGCCTCGGGACGCGGACTGTTCCTGGAACCAGGTGCGGCAGTCCGCGTCGGCCCCCGTCCAGGCGTGGCGGCGGTAGCCGTGGGTGTCGGGGTCGCGGCCGATGGGGCTGAGGTCGGACCACATCTGCTGGAAGGAGGGGGGATTTTCCCCAAGCCCGCCCCTTCCCGAAACCGGGGCTCCGCCCCGGACCCCGCTATCGGCGCTCCGCGCCTCGTCCTCAAACGCCGGACGGGCTGAAATACCAGCCCCTCCGGCGTTTGAGGAGCGGGGGTCCG
>NZ_JBHYJH010000195.1:0-15379 GCF_042740445.1 Streptomyces sp. NPDC059003
GCCGATGTCCGCCGGCATCCCGGCGGCGACCACCGAGCTGACCGTTTCCTTCCCCTACGGCGACCTGGCCGCCACCGAGGAGCTGCTCACCCGGTACGAGGGCGAGGTCGCCTGCCTGATCCTCGAACCCGCCTCGCACACCGAACCGGCGCCCGGATACCTCGCGGGTTTGCGGCAACTGGCCGACCGGCACGGCTGCGTCCTGGTCTTCGACGAGATGATCACCGGCCTCCGCTGGTCCGAGGCGGGCGCCCAGGGCCTGTACGGCGTCGTCCCCGACCTCTCCACGTTCGGCAAGGCGCTGGGCAACGGGTTCGCCGTCTCCGCGCTCGCCGGGCGCCGCGACCTGATGGAGCGGGGCGGCCTCCGCGACTCCCGCGACCGGGTGTTCCTCCTGTCCACCACCCATGGCGCGGAGACACACTCCCTGGCCGCCGCGATGGCCGTGCAGACCACGTACGTCGAGGAGGGCATCACCGCGCGCCTGCACGCCCTCGGCGAGCGCCTTGCCGCCGGTGTCCGCGACGCCGCGGCCGGGATGGGCGTCGCCGACCACGTCGTCGTACGCGGCCGGGCCAGCAACCTGGTCTTCGCCACCCTCGACGCGAACCGGCAGCCGTCGCAGCAGTACCGCACCCTGTTCCTGCGCCAGCTCCTCGCGGGCGGGGTGCTCGCCCCGTCGTTCGTGGTGAGCAGCGCGCTCGACGACGTCGACATCGACCGCACCGTCGACGTGGTGGCCGAGGCATGTGCGGTGTACCGCAAGGCGCTTGACGCCGGGGATCCGGCGCCGTGGCTGGCCGGGCGGCCGGTGAAGCCGGTGTTCCGCCGCTTGGCGTGACGTAGCGTGACGTAGCGGGATGTGAACTAGCGGGACGTGACGTAGCGGGATGTGACGGCGCATCAGTGACGCTGTTGCCGACCGGAGTCCGCCGTCCGGTCGGCCAGCGCGTCGGCCGTCCGGTCGACCAGCCATGCGGTCGCCGGTACCACCGCGAGCGCGGTGCACCAGCCGCCGAGGACATCGGTCGGGTAGTGCGCGCTCAGGGCGACCTGCGCCCAGCCCATGGCGGCGCCGGCGACCAGCGCCGCGGCGAGCACCAGTGACGTACCCGCCGTCCCGCCGAGGCCCAGCCGATCGGTCACGAGCAGCGCCACCACGAGGGCGAGCGCGGTGGCGAAGGCGGTGTGCCCGCTCGGATACGACAGGTTGTCGGCGCCGTGGATGGTGCGCCCCACCAGGGACTTGATCAGTGTCGCCGTCCCCACGGCCACGGCGACCGCGGCCACGACGAACACCGCGGCGCGAGGGCGTCGCAGCAGCAGGCAGCCGCCCACGGCGGCGGCGACCAGCAGCGCCGCTCCGACGGGTTCCCCCAGGAAGTCCGTGGCCAGGGCGACGCCCCGCCACGGCGGCCGCACGCTGTCCGCCGTCGGATCGACGACCCACCTGTCCACCCTGCCGGGCTCGCTGTGCCCGGCGTACATGGCCCCGAGCGCGGCGACCGCCAGCGCGGCGACGGCCGCGATGAGCCCGAGCCACGCGCGCAGCGACGGCGGCAGCACCGCGGGCCCCGACCGGCCGGTCACTGGTGTGCGCGGCGTCGACGCATGAGACCGGGCGCGAGGGTGCGCCCCTTCATCCGACCGGTGGGCAGTCATGAATCAGCGGCTCCTCGCGCCCGGGCTCCTACGTCGACGCCGAACTCGCCAGCCTGTCCCTGACCCTGGCCAAGGGCATCGGAGTCAGTCGCTGCGTGCCACCCTAACCAACAATCCGGCCGCGGCACACCGCCGTTCCGCCGGAGCCGGTCAGCGCAGGATGTCGATCCGCATCCGCTCCTTCGGCGTGTTGATGTCCCAGTAACGAGCGGTGCCCCGCGCGTTGTTGTAGGCGCCGGTGCCGCCGGTGACGGCCATGTCGAGGGAGCCTGCCGCGCCCTTCTTCCAGAGCGACTGCATCGTCAGGGAGCCGCGCTCGAGCTCGATCGTGATCACGCACTGGGTGGTGAGTTCCTTGCCGTTGATGCGCACGACCTCGCACGACCCGCCGCCGATTCCCACCTTGCGGCCGTCCTTCAGGGCGGTGCCGGAGTAGACGTCCCTGTCACCCAGGCTCGGCCCGGCAGGGTCCAGATCATGAGCCGTGTACTGGTCGTTCTGAATCTTGAGCTCGATGACCTCGGCCCGGTCCTTCTTCTCCGTGGCCTCGGCGTCCGCACTGTCGACGGCCCACACACCGACCACGGCGGCGGCCAGCGCGACGGCGGAGAGACTGACGAACTTCGCTCGTACGGTGCCCATGACGGATTCCCCTCACTGCGATTCACGGCGATGCACGGAGCTCTCCGTGTGCCAACACCTCGACGCTATGAGCCCTGCGGCACCGCGTCTAAGATCAATATCGCTATGCCGTCATGACCTCGGAAACATGAGGTGCGGTGAGCGGGGTGCCGCCTCGTCAGAGCACGTCGCGGAGGTCGACGAGCCGGGCGTCCCCGGCGTGGGACGAGGCGCTCGGCGCGAGGTGCCGGAGGTGGCGGGCCTCGGCGAACAAGTCGCGCAGGTACATGCCGGGAAAGTCCAGCAACTCGTCGCGCTGGGCGAGCTTGATACGCACCCGGAAGCTGCCGTCGCGGGTGTGCGTCAGGACGTCGCACCAGTCCGCCACGGGTGCCGCGATGCCCGTCAAGGTGACCTGTTCCTCGGCGAGTTGAGGCACCCAGGTGGCCATGTCCTCCAGGAGCCAGGCCAGGTTCATCCAGTGCGGCGCGTGCACGGCGGGCTGCCAGTCGTACGCGCGGCGCCCTTCGCGCCCGGGCACGGGCGGCTCGCCCTGCTCGTAGGCCGGTGGGCCCGCGGGCTCTCCGGTGTCGGCCAAGGTGATCTCCCGCGACGACAGGTCGACGGCAGTGATGCGGAAGCCGTCCTGGCCCCACTCGAATGCGGCCTCGGAGGCGTGCAGCAGGAACGCGGTGTCGGGGCTGACCACATGGCCTCCATCGGCGGCAGGGAGTCGGCTCAGCGCGCAGTGCACCGTCGGGTGCGGCACACCGCTGCCGTCGGTGAGACTAACCCGCGTCCCCCAGGCCGATCGGGACGGCGTGTGGTGGTCCGTCGGTCGGTGGGGTGGCGGGGATGCGGCGGAGGATGGCCTTCCACAGTTCGGGGCTGAGGGACTTCGACGGCCGCTCGGTGGAGGCGCGCAGCTCGATCCTGGCGGTCTTGGCGGAGTCTTCGAGTACGAAGTGCTGGTCGCTGCCGTGTCGTGCGTCGGTGTCACCGCGGAACCCGATCAGCCGCAGCGGCACGCCGTAGCCGGGGTCGAGCAGCGCGGCGACGAGATGGTGGGCGCCGGGACCGTGCTGTGGGGCGTGCGAGGACCGCATGACCCATCGCATCGCGTTGAGTCCGAGGCCGCGGTAGCCGTCGACGAAGTAGGTGTTGGCCACCGTGTGCAGCAGACCGACGCGGCGCAGCAGCGCGCTGCCGAGCCAACTCCCGCGCAGGCACATCCGGATGAACGGATCGGAGTCGTCCTCCCACGCGGCCATGTGCGCGCGCTCGGCCGGGGTCCAGGTCTTCGGCGCCGTGCGCCAGCAGAGCTGCACGGTGCCGGAGTCGATCCACTTGGCGAGCATGAGCTGCTCCGCGCGATGCCACAGCGACGCGGGCAGACCGCGCAGGCGAAGCCGCGTGGGCTGGTTGAGGACCTGCAGTTCGATCGCGGACTGCAGCCGGTTGACGATGCGCAGACCGGGCAGTCCGTGCACTTCTTCGCCCGCCGCGTGGGCGGGCAGCAGGGCGAAGAGGATCTCGGCCGCGCGTTCCACGCTCTCCACGCGCAGGGTGATCCCGTCCAGCGCGGGCTGGACCGCCTCGACGCCGAGGGGATACCGGGTGTAGGAGTCGCGCTGTTCCAGGAGGTTGAGGAACACACGTGCTTCGAGGCGCTCCTGGGCGGTGCTGTGCGGAGTGGGGATCGGCGCCGCACCTCTGGCCAGCCGTTCGACGGCCCATCTGGCTTGCTGGAAGGTCTCGCCGGTGTACTGGCGGCGGCGCAGGGCAACGGACTGCACGGACTGTTCGTCAGCGGGCATGGCTCTCCTGAACGCCTCGGCCCAAGGCGTCTGACAGGTCGAGATCCGATGCGAAGACGTACCGTTCCGTTCGATGCTTGACCGGTTCACCCGAGCTTGGAGGAGTGGGCCGAAGGGTCTCCGGGGAGCGGTGGTCATGCCGCACGTGCACCTTAGTGCTGCGCGACGTGCCATTGGAGTCGGCGTGCCGGGAAGGCACATCAAAAATCAGACAGGTGGCGCAGTACTCGGTGGCGCGTTGTCGTAGTGCGCGACGGGAGGCAGCACAGGAAGCCGCACAAGCCGCACAGGAAGCCGCACCGGAAGCAGCAGGGCGACGTCGGCGGCGGGCGTCACCGGATCCCGCCGCCGACCCCCTCCTGGCCGAGGGGTGCGATTCCCGCCGGCTCAGGACGGCCAGACGACCGACTGGAGTTCGGTGTACGCGTGCAGCCCGAAGGAGCCGCCGTCGCGGCCGATGCCGGATTCCTTGAAGCCTCCGAAGGGCGTCTCGGGGTGGCGCTGAGCGGTGTTGATGCCGACGCTGCCGCTGCGCAGCCGGGCCGCGAGGGCCCAGGCACGGGCGGTGTCGCCGGAGAAGAGGTAGTCGTAGAGGCCGTACGGGGTGCCGTTGGCGATCCGCACCGCCTCGTCCTCGTCGTCGAAGGGGATGACGACGACCACCGGCCCCGGGATCTCCTCCTGGGCGACGGCCATGTCCGGGGTGACGTCGGCCAGGACGGTGGGGGCGACGTAGAAACCGGGCTTGAGCGAGGGGCGTTCGCCGCCGACGGCGACCCGGGCGCCCTGCTGCCTGGCGTCCTCGACGTAGGCCTCGACGCGGTCGCGCTGGGCGGCCGAGACGAGCGGTCCGACGATCGTGGAGCTGTCCACCGGGTCACCGACGGTCAGTTCCTGCGCGTACTGCGTGAGCCCGGCGACGGCCTTCTCGTACAGCGACCGGTGGACGAGCATCCGGGTCGGCGCCGTGGAGAGCTGGCCGCTGTGGAGGGAGAAGGTCGCACCGACCGCGGTGAGCGCCGCGTCGAAGGCCTTCTCGTCGGCGTCCTCGAGCACGATGGCCGCGCCCTTGCCGCCGAGCTCCAGGAGCGTGCGCTTCAGCTGGTCGGCCGTGGCCACGGCGAGCCGCTTCCCCGCGGCGGTGGGACCGGTGAAGCTGACCATGTCGATGTCGTAGTGGGCGATCAGGGCCTCGCTCGTGATGGGTCCCGATCCCGTGACGACGTTGAGGACGCCGTCCGGCAGACCGGCCTCCTTCGTGAGCGGACCCAGCTCGAAGCAGCCGAGCGGGTCCTGCGGCCCGGGCTTGGCGACCACGGTGTTGCCCGCGGCGAGGGCCGGGGCGATCTTGCCCACGAGACCGGCGAGGGAGAAGTGGGACGCGGTGACGCACGCCACGACGCCGAGGGGGCGGCGCACGGCCGCCGCGCCGATGAGCCCGCCGGGCGCCAGCGGGCTCGCGGTGACGGGGTGCGGCGCGAAGGGCACGGTGTCGGGCTCAAGGGCGGCGCGCGCGTAGCGGCGGAAGCACTCGGCCAGGGCGGGCAGGTGCACGGACTTCACCACCCGCGTGGGCACGCCGGTCTCGGCCCGCACCAACGGGACGAGCTCGTCGGCCCGTTCGCGGATCAGCTCGCCGATCCGATCGAGGACGGCGGCGCGCTCGCGCGGATCGGTGCGGGACCAGTCGCCGAAGGCGGTCCTCGCGGCCTTGGCGGCGGCCCAGACCTCGGCGGCATGGCCCTCGGGGGCGTGGCCGACGGCTTCCTCGGTGGCCGGGTTGACGATCGGGTAGTGGCCCTGCTCGGGCTGGTACCAGGCGCCCGCTATCCAGTGGCCGTACTTCTTGGGGGACGTGGATGTCATGGGTCAGGCTCCCTTCGGCAGGCCGAGGACGCGACCGGCGGTGGTGCCGCCCTGTATCTCGTTCGAGCCGCCGTAGATGGTGTCGGCGCGGGAGAGGAGGAACGCCCCCTGTGCCGGGTTGAGTTCGTACGCTGCGTCGGTGCTGCGGTCGCCGGGTCCGGTGGCGGCGGTCACGAGATCGACATCCCGCCGTCGATGGACAGCACCTGACCGGTCATGTAGTCGGCGTCCAGGAGCAGTTCGATGCCGCGGGCCACCTCGTCGGGCGTGCCCGCGCGGTCGAACGCGGTCCGGGCCACGAGCGCGGCGCGGGCCTTGGCCGGCATCTCCTCGGTGAGCGCGGTGGACATGAGCCCGGGCGACAGCGCGTTGACCGTCACCTGGAACCGCCCGCACTCCAGGGCCAGGCTCCGGGTCATCCCCAGCACGCCGGCCTTGGCCGCCGAGTACGCCGTCTGGCCCCGGCTGCCGATGAGACCGGCGGGCGAGACGACGTTGACGATGCGCCCCCAGCGGGCCCGCATCATGTCCGGGAGCGCCGCCCGGCAGGTGTGGAAGGTGCCGATCAGATTGACGGCGATGGTCCTCGTCCAGTCGTCGACGGACTGGGTGGCCATGAAGCCGTCGTGGCGGACGGCGCCGGCGTTGACGAGCACATGGACGCCGCCGAGCTCGGCGCGCACCCGGCCGACCATGTCCTGCGTGGCGGCCCAGTCGGCGACGTCCGCCTGCACGACGACGCTGGGCCCGCCGAGCTCGGCGGCGACCTTGCGG
This sequence comes from Streptomyces sp. NPDC059003, assembly GCF_042740445.1. Lineage (NCBI taxonomy): Bacteria > Bacillati > Actinomycetota > Actinomycetes > Kitasatosporales > Streptomycetaceae > Streptomyces > Streptomyces sp. NPDC059003. Next base: position 6,741 of record NZ_JBHYJH010000195.1, read on the forward strand.
GCCCGGTCCACGCCGGTGGTGCAGTGCAGCGCGAGGCGGTAGCCGCGGCGGTCGAGTACGTGTGCCACCGCGGCGCCGAGGGCCCCCGAAGCGCCGGTGACGAGGGCGACGCGGCCGTCGGTGCCCGGCGCGGCGGCGGCCCGGGTGTCGTGGTCGGTCACCGTGTCACATCCTCCCCAGGGTCTGCGGGCCGTCGGGCCCGCCGGACGTCGGTCGCCGGCAGGGCCGCCGCGCCCGCTGCCGAGGCGCGTGTGCGGCGGCCGGCACGGCTACCAGGTGACGGGCATCTCGGCCGGGCCGAACGCCTGAATCGAGTGGTACTTGTACGTCAGTTCCGACTCCGGCACGGCGAGCGCGAGCGTGGGAATCCGCTCGAAGAGCGTCGTGTAGACGATCTTCATCAGCGCCGGCACCAGGTTGTTCGCCGGGCACTGGTGCGGCCCGTGGCCGAACGCCAGGTGCCGGGTGGGCTTCTCCCGCAAGAGGTTGAGCTCATGGGGGTGCGGACACACCGACGGGTCGCGGTTGATGGGCAGGATCGGCACCGCCAGGCCGTCACCGGCCTTGACCAGCGTGTCCCCGATGTACACGTCCTCGACGGCCAGCCGCAGCGGCGTACCGTCGTTGACCGAGAAGTACCGGATCAACTCGTCGATGGCCACCGTCATCCGGTCCGGGTCGGCGAGCAGGGTCGCCCGCTCCTCCGGGTGGCCGAGCAGGGTGAGCACGCCCAGCGTGATCATCGTGGACGTCGAGTTGTGGATGCCCTGGGCGTTGGACAGCATCAGGGGTGCCATCCTGAACCAGTCGACCTCGCCGCGCTCGTCCAGTTCCTTCTGGATCATGCGGCTCATCAGGTCGTCGCCGAGGTTCTTCGCCTTCTCCTTGAGGACGTCCATCGCGTGCTCGTTCAGGCGCGCGGCCGAGGCCCTCTCCTCCTCCTCGGTAGAGGTCTGCATCAGCAGGTGCCAGACGTTGTCCCGCATCTTGCGCTGCTCGGCCATGGGGATGCCGAGGAAGATCTCCTGCAGCCGCCAGGCGATCGGGTACGACAGCTCCATCACCATGTCGACCGGCTTGTCCTGCCGGGCGAGGAGCGCGTCGATCTTCTCCTCCACGGCGACCTGCAGCCGCGGCAGCAATTTGGCGAGCCCCGCCGGGGAGAACTCCTGGATGACCGGCTTCTTCAGCTCCAGGTGCTCCGGACCATCCAGATTGATCATGAATGGCGCGCAGTACTTCAGCTTGTTCAGCGAGTTCGGCGTCATCTTCGGAAAGTCGTCGTTCATCTTGTCCGAGCTGAACCGCGGGTCGGAGAGCACGAACCGGGCGTACTCGGGCCGCACCACCATCCAGGCGAGCTTTCCGGTGGGCAGGGTCACCCGGCCGATGCCTCGTTCCCGCAGCGTCTCGTACTCGGCGGGGAGCACGCCGGGCAGCTTCCGCCGAATCGGGTGGGTCGGTAGTTCGGTCATGCTGACACCTCTGCAGCCCAGTGGTAGAAACGGGTGGCCAACGAGTTGCCCTCCGGGTCGTACGGCGGAATGACCTGCGTGAGGTCGTCGACGAGCTGGAGGAAGCGCGGATCGCCCTCCGTCCACACCGCACTGATCACCTTGATGGCGTCGGGCTCCGCGAAGTCCTGGATGTGCAGGTAGATGCCGCGCCACAGATAGATCTGGCGGCGCAGCGTCCCCATGTTCCGCGGAATGTCGGTCGCGTCCGACTCCGCGAACAGGCGCGACACCTCGGGGATGTGCTCCTGCCGCTGCTTGTTGACGATCACCGCGCTGTACGTCTGCTCCAGGTTCGCAAGACGCTCGGCCGGCCACACGTAGAAGCGCTCGGCCGTCGGCCGGTCGGTCGGGCCGTCCCAGTCCTCCGTCGCGGCATGGTCGCCGAAGTAGGCCGACAGCTTGTCGTTGAGGCGCGTGCACCGGGGATCGGTGGTGATCAGCCGGTGCGCCTCGGCCTCGTCCGCGACGTCCCAGTCCTGCATGTGCACATACAGATCGCCGTAGTGGAAGGCCTGCCTGCGGCGCAGCTGGGGAAGGTCGGGTGCAACCTCGCCGTCGAACTCCCGAAGGATCTTGGTGACGTCGGCGACGTTATCACTGTCGAACGTGCCGACAGTGACGATGCTCGGCATATGCCTCTCCTCACGGTTGGCGGGTGGGAACTGTTGCCGCGCCACGGACCCTCGCGGGGCTCGTTTCGAGGTCGCGCCCAGCGTGCGCCGTCGCCTTCGACGCCGAATCGACGCCGGATCAACTCGAAGGGCCCTCGAAGCGAGGTCTAACGACTACCGACATCGTCGAGCGCGACGGCTTTGGACCCAACGACGCTTGTGAGGTGTCTTGTTGTGGCGAGTACGCAGCAGCATGTTGACCACGGCGTGACCATCGACGCCGCCTGCGAGACGGCGTTCGAGCTGGTCGCGGACGTCGAACGGTGGCCGCAGTTCCATCTGCCCGCCGTGCACGCGCACGTGGCCCACAGCAACGAGAAGGGCGATCTGGTCCAGCACTGGTCGCTGGCCGGTGACTCCGCCGTCCGCACCTGGCGGACCGTGCGCCGCACCGACCGGCCGGGACGCCGCATCACGTTCTCGTACATGGACGTCGAGCCGCCCGCCACCGAGATCCGCGGCGAGTGGGTGTTCACCGAGCTGGCGCAGGACCGCACCCGCGTCGAGCTGCGCCACCACGTCGTCGCGCCGGCCGACGCCGACCTCGGCCCGCTCCTCGACCGGCTCGGCCAGGACAGCAAGGAGCACCTGGAGACCCTGCGCGACACGGCGGAACGGCGGGCCGAACTGGACGAGCTCGTCCTGTCCTTCACCGACCCGCTGTTCATCGCCGGGTCCATCGAGGACGCCTACGACTACCTCTACCGGGCGGACCTGTGGCCCGAGCGCATCCCGCACGTGGTGGGCCTCGACATGACCGAGGAGGTGCCGAACGTCCAGTTCTTCGACATGGACACCAAGGCCCCGGACGGCAGCATCCACACGGTCCGTTCGGTGCGGATCTGCCTGCCGCCCAACCTGATCGTGTACAAGCAGATCTCGGTGCCCCCGATGCTGGACGCGCACACCGGCCACTGGCGGTTCATCGAGACGCCCGAAGGCGTCATCGCCGAAGCCCGGCACACCAGCACGATCAAGCGCTCGGCCCTGTCGCTGCTCGGCGCCGGGACGACCGTGCCCGGAGCGCGCCGGTTCCTGCGGCGGCTGCTGAGCTCCAACAGCATGAGCAACCTCCGCCTCGCCAAGACCTACGCGGAGGAGCGGGCCGACGCCCCGGCGTAGCGACACCGAGATCATCCGTGCCGGGTCGGACGACCGGGCAACCGTCGATTCAGGAGGGGCCATGGCCCAGGAGAAGACGACCGCCAGAGGCGGGGGAGTGTGGGCAGCCGCCGATCTGCTGACCCCGATGGCGATCCGGGTGGCGGCGACGCTGCGGCTGGCCGACCACATCGCCGCCGGCACCCGGACGGCCGAGGCGCTGGCCGAGGCGGCGCACGCCGACCGGGACGTGCTGGGGCGGGTGCTCGACTATCTGGTGACCGCCGGCGTCCTGTCGTACACGGAGAGCGCCGGCTACGACCTGACGACCATGGGGCAGTACCTGCGCGACGAGGAGCCCGAGGGCATGCGCCGGGTGCTCGACATCGAGGGCGCCCTCGGGCACGCCGAGCTGAGCCTGGTCCAGCTGCTGCACACGGTCCGCACCGGCGAGCCCACCTTCGCGCAGCAGTACGGCCTGCCGTTCTGGGACGACCTGTCGGCCAACGACGAGCGCGCGGAGTCGTTCGACGCGCTGATGGGCGCCCGGCTCACGGCGCACGCGCCCGCCGTGGCCGGGGCGTATCCGTGGGGAAGCCTCCGCCATCTCGTCGATGTCGGCGGCGGCGACGGCAGCATGCTGATCACCATCCTCCAGGGCCATCGCGACCTGCAGGGGACCGTCGTCGACCTGGCAGGACCCGTGCGCCGGGCCGAGAAGGCGTTTGCCGCGGCCGGTCTCGAGCACCGGGCCAAGGCGGTGGTCGGCAGCTTCTTCGACGAGCTGCCCACCGGGGCGGACGGCTATCTCCTGTCGAGCATCCTGCACAACTGGGACGACGCGTCGGCCGCCCGCATCATGCGGCGCTGCGCCGACGCGGCGGCGCGGACGGGACGCGTGCTCGTCGTGGACTACTTCAACGTCGAGGGCATGCAGACCGAAGGTGACCTGCGGATGCTCTGCTACTTCGGGGGTCGGCAGCACACCCTGGAGCAGCTGGAGGAACTGGCCGGGGCCGTCGGCCTGCGGACCGCGTCGGTCACGCCGGCCGGCCGCCTCTCCGTCGTCGAACTGCGCCCGTCGCGTTGAGCGATCGCGCTCGTCGAAGGCCGCCCCGCGTCGGTGCGGCTATTCGGCCGAGCGCGATCCGCTGGTCTCGGCAGCGGGCGCGAACCGGGCCTCGATGCCGTCCAGGATCATCGAAAGCCCGCTCTCGAACTGCTGGTCGGCGTCCCCGATCTCGAACGCCTGCGTCATCTTGCTCAGGTACGGGAACTCCCCGGTCGCGAGCAGGGACATCAGATACGGCTCCATGCGCAGCCGCCAGGCATGACGGTCGACGCCGGACTGCGACGTGGCCGCCCGCTCCGTCAACTCGGCCTGCACGGCACCGCTGACCCAGGAGAAGATCAGGTTGAGTACGTCGAGGGTCTCGTCCATGTCGAGACCGCAGTCGCCGAGCAGCGCGAGGTCGCGCTCCATGCCCCGCAGGAAGTTGGGGCCCATGATCGGTCGGGTGGCGAGGAGCGGGGCGAGCCAGGGGTGCCGCAGGAAGATCATCCGGCGGCGGCGGGCCAGGGTCGTCAGGTCGGCGCGGAGGTTCCCGGTCGACTCCTGCGGCTCGAAGCCGGTCGCCTTGTCGATCATCACCGCGTACAGGTCTTCCTTGGTCGGCAAGTACCGGTACAGCGTCATCGTGCCGGTGCCGAGCTCCTTGGCGATGTTCCGCACCGACGCGGCGTCGATACCTTCGGAGTCCGCGATCTTGATCGCCACTGCGGCGATCTCGCCACGGCTGTGCGCCGGCGCGGGGCCGCGCGCGGGCTTCTCCGGTCGCATCCAGATGACTGGTTTCGGGTCCGACATGCCAGCCATCCTACCGCCGCCCTCCTCCACTTGTGTACAGCGTACCCAGTTAGCTATGGTGAAACCGCGTACGCCGCACCCGGTTGTCTGCGGTGTAACCGCGTACGCTGCACCCGGTTAGGAGATGATCATGGAAAACGCGATCATGTACACCAAGGATTTGAGGAAACAGTTCGGGGACGTCGCCGCTCTGACCGGCCTTGACCTGGCGGTGCCGCCGAACATCGTCTACGGCCTCCTCGGCCCGAACGGCGCGGGCAAGAGCACCACCCTGCGCATCCTGAGCACGCTGACGCGGCCCAGCGGCGGTCAGGCCGTGGTCGACGGGATCGACGTGGCCCGCGACCCGGGCGAGGTCCGCAAGGTGATCGGCCTGGCCGGCCAGGACGCCACGCTCGACGACAAGCTCACGGGCCGGGAGAACCTGCGGATCTTCGGCCGCCTGTCGCGCCTCGGCGCGCGCGGGGCCCGGCGGCGCGCGGACGAACTGCTTGAGCGGTTCAGCCTCGCCCACGCCGGCGACCGCCTTGTCGGCACCTACTCCGGCGGCATGCGCCGCCGGCTCGACCTGATCGCGAGCCTGCTGCGCGCTCCCGCGGTGCTCTTCCTCGACGAGCCCACCACGGGCCTCGACGTCCGCAGCCGCATCGAGATCTGGGACACCGTCCGCGAACTGGTCGCCGACGGCACCACGGTCCTGCTCACCAGCCAGTACCTGGAGGAGGTGGACCAACTCGCCTCCGCCGTCGGCGTCATCGACCACGGCCATCTCATCGCCGAGGGCAGCCCGGCCCAGCTCAAGTCCCGGATCGGCTGCCACATCGACGTCGTGGTGGAGTCCGCGGACCACGTGGCGAGCGCCATGTCGGTCCTGGAGCGGCTCACCGGCCGACGCCCGGAGGCGGACGGATCGCACATCGTCGTCGCCGCGGTGGACACGGTGCCGACCGTGCCGCAGATCGTGCGGGAACTCGACACGTCCGGCGCCGTGGTCCGCGACGTCGGGATCCGCGAGTCGAGCCTCGACGACGTCTTCCTGTCCCTGACCGGCAAGACCGTCGACGCGGCCGACGCGACTGCGGCGCCCGACTCGGCGAAGCCCGCCGAAGCCCAGGAGGTGGCGGCATGAACGTCCTCGTCGACGGCTGGACCCTGACCCAGCGGAACCTCCTGCGGCTGCGCCACGAACCCGGAACCTTGCTCACCATCCTGCTGATGCCGACGGTGTTCGTGGTCCTTTTCGGGTACGTGTTCGGCAGCGCGATCGGCATTTCGGGCGACGCGAACTACCGCGAGTACATGATGCCGGGCATGTTCGTGCTCGGCAGCGGCACCGCGCTGTCCTCGGCGATGGTGGACGTCGCGATGGACAACGCGCGCGGGGTGATGGACCGCCTCCGCTCCTTGCCCACCCATCGCGTGTCCGTGCCGCTCGGCCAGAGCGGCGCGGAGGGAGTCATCGGAGCGTACGGCCTCGCCGTCATGATGGTGTGCGGCCTGGTCGTCGGCTGGCGGGCACACAACGGCGTCGGGAAGACGCTGGCCGCCATCGGCCTGCTGCTGCTGTTCCGGTACACGCTGGCGTGGGTCGGCACCTACCTCGGCCTCGCGATCCCCTCGGCGTCCACCGCGGCCGCCATGGCGCCGTTGACGCTGCCGCTCACCATGGTGTCCAACGCGTTCGTGCCCACCGACGGGATGCCGACCTGGCTGCGGACGATCTGCGAGTGGAACCCGCTCAGCGCGCTGGCGACGGCGACCCGGGAGCTGTTCGGCAATCCCAGTGCCCCGGGGCCGGACGCCGCATGGCCGCTGACGCACCCGGTGGCCGCGTCCCTGATCTGGGCCGGGCTGCTGTTGGTGATCTTCGTACCGCTCTCGGCGCGCCGCTTCGCCCGGGCGGGACTCTAGCTCCGTTGCCGGGCGCTGTTCACGCGTCAACGGTGAATCACGGTTCACGAATCAATGAGTTCAAGAATCAATGAAGGGGGAGTCATGCGTGTCGTGATTGTCGGCGGCGGTACCGTCGGGCTGTGCACCGCGGTTTTCCTCGCCCGCCAAGGGGTGTCGGTGCACGTTCTGGAGCGCCGGGCCAAGGTCAATGACCATCCGAGGGCGTTCGGGCTCAGCGACCGGTCGGCGGAGATCCTGCGCGAGGCCGGTATCGAAGTGGAGACGGCGCAGTTCGGCCGGGGCCTGATGTCCGGGCCGAGCCTGGCCGAACTGACCACCGTCACCTCCAAGTTCGAGCGGCCGGAGATCGGCCCGGACAAGCTGGGCAGCTGCCCGCAGGACCGGATCGACCGGGCCGCCGTGGAGATCCTGCGGGAACTGGGCAGCCGGGTGGACTTCGACAGCGAGGTCGTCGCCGTCACCGAGGACGGCGTCACCACCGCGGACGGCCGGACCGTCACAGGGGACTACGTGGTCGTCGCGGACGGCGCCCGCAGCAAGGTCCGGGAGCTGCTCGGCATCGGGGTGACCGGCCCGGGAGCGATCAGCGACGCACACATGCTCAATGTGCTGTTCCACGCCGAACTGCCCGCCCCACCGCTCTCCATGACGTTCCTGCGCAACGACCGGGCATCCGGAATCCTCTACCGGGTCGACGACAACGGCCGCTGGATCTTCCACATCCGCAACGGCGACCCGAACACACCCACCGAGCAGATCCAGCAGCAGATCAGGGACGCGACCGGCGTCGAGACCGCCCAGCCGGAAATCGTCAGCATGCTGCCGTGGGCGCCGACGGCACATGTGGCCGACGCGTTCAGGCGGGGCAGGTTCTTCCTCGCCGGCGACGCGGCCCACGCGCTGCCGCCGGTCGGGGGCTTCGGGCTCAACACGGGCATCGCCGACGGCCACAACCTGGCGTGGAAGCTGGCGGCCGGGGGCGACGCCCTGCTCGACACCTATGAGGCCGAGCGCCGGCCGGTCGCGGTCTTCAGCATGGAGCAGAGCGTGATCCGCGCGGAGAACCACAAGCTGCACTGGAACAACGACCCGGCGCTGGCCGCCGACCGCGCGGCCGTCGGCATGGCGGGCGTCATGATCCCCGTGGTCGGCTACCGGTACGACTCACCCGCGGTGGTCGACCCGGAACCGCTGTCGGACATGGAGAACCTCGTACTCGACGGCGCACCGGGCAGCCGCCTGCCCCACCGATGGCTTCCGGACGGCCGGTCCACCGTCAATCTCGTGGACGGGTTCACGCTGCTCACCGGGACCGCGGGTGACCACTGGCTGGACGCCGCACGGCAGCTGGGCATCACGGCCCACGCGGTCGAGGGGTGGGCCGAGGCCGCCACCATCAAGGAGGACGGCGCCGTCCTGATCCGCCCCGACGGCTTCGTCGGCTGGCGCACCGCGACCACGCGGGACGCTGCCTCCAGCGAGCGGCAGCTGCGCGACGCCCGCGACCGGATCCTGTGCCGACAGGGCGCGAGCGACCCCGCGCGGGCGGCCTGACACCGGACCTTGGAC
>NZ_JBHYJH010000196.1:0-15287 GCF_042740445.1 Streptomyces sp. NPDC059003
GAGGTGGGTGCTCCGTCGTTGGAGCGGGTGGATGTGGTGCAGCCTGCGTCGTTCGCGGTGATGGTGTCGCTGGCGGCGCTGTGGCGGTCGTTGGGCGTGGAGCCGGCGGCGGTGGTGGGCCATTCGCAGGGCGAGATCGCGGCCGCATGTGTGGCGGGAGCGCTGTCGCTGGAGGACGCGGCGCGGGTGGTGTGCCTGCGCAGCCGGGCGATTGCGGCGGTGGCCGGACAGGGCGGCATGGCCTCGGTCAGTGCTCCGGTGGAACGGGTCGAGGAGCTGCTGGAGCGGTGGCCGGGCCGGCTGTGGGTGGCTGCGGTCAACAGCGCCTCGCAGGTGGTCGTCTCGGGCGAGGCGGACGCGGTCGGGGAGGCGGTGGCGGAGTACGAGCGGCTGGGGGTGCGGGCCCGGCGGATCGCGGTGGACTATGCCTCGCACTCGCCGGCGATGGACGTGCTGCAGGAGGATCTCGCTGCCGCCCTGGGGAGCATCGCCCCGCGCGCGGGTGAGGTGCCGTTGCTGTCCACGGTGACCGGTGAGTTCACGGACGGCTCGCAGATGGACGGCGGGTACTGGTTCACGAACCTGCGCTCCACGGTGCGGTTCGCCCAGGCGGTGGAGAAGCTGGCCGCCGAGGGGTACGGCACGTTCGTGGAGGTGTCCTCGCATGCGGTGACGACTGCCGCGGTGCAGGAGATCGTGGAGGCGGCCGACGGGGAGCCGGGGGTGGTGACCGGTTCGCTGCGGCGTGACGACGGCGGGCTTGACCGGTTCCTGCTGAGTGCGGCCGAGCTGTGGGTGCGCGGTGTCGACGTCGACTGGACGGCCCTGTTCCAGGAAGCCCGCCCCCACACCGTCGACCTGCCCACCTACCCCTTCCAACGCCGGTCATACTGGCCCGACTACCGCCCCTGGGCGACCCCGGCGGAACAGGACGGCACCGCCGACGGCGCGTTCTGGTCGGCCGTGGAGCGGGCAGACACCGACGCGCTGGCCGACACGCTGGGCACCGACGCCGCCGTACTCGACCCGCTGCTGCCCGTGCTGGCCGACTGGCGCAAAAAGCAACGCGAGCAGGACACCACCGACACCTGGCGCTACGAAGTGACATGGCGCCCCTGGCGCACCGGCGACGAACCACCCGCCCTGACCGGGACGTGGCTGGTCGTCCAATCCGCCGCCGCACCGGACACGGAACTGGCCGGCGCGGTCGCCGACGCCCTCGGCGCACACGGAGCCGACGTGCGCACGCTCGTGCTCCCCGACGACCTCGGCGACCGCCGGGCCATCGCCGACCGGCTGCGTGAGGCCGCACCACAGCCCACCGGCGTGCTGTCGCTGCTCGCCTTCGACGAGCGGCCGCACCCCGGCCTGCCCGCCGTGCCGTCCGGGCTCGCGGCCACCGTCGCCCTGGTGCAGGCCCTCGGCGACGCCTCGTATACCGCCCCCGTGTGGATGGCCACCCGGGGCGCTGTCAGCATCGGGCCGTCGGACCCGCTGCGCAGCGTCGCCCAAGCGGCGCTGCGGGGGCTCGGCCGGGTCGTCGCACTGGAACACCCGGACCGCTGGGGCGGACTGCTCGACCTGCCCGAACTCCTCGACGCGCGCGGCGCGCAGCGGCTCGCCGCCGCGCTGGCCGACGGCACCGAGGACCAGATCGCGCTGCGCGCGTCCGGCTGCTTCGTCGCACGGCTCACGCACGCCGCACCCGGCGGCCGGCGCACCCGCCCCTGGCAGCCGCACGGCACCGCACTGATCACCGGCGGCACCGGCGGCATCGGCGCGGAACTCGCCCGGTGGCTCGCGGCGGAGGGCATCGACCACCTCATGCTGACCAGCCGCCGCGGCGCCGACGCGCCCGGAGCGGCGGAACTGCGCGCCGAGCTGACCGCGCAGGGCGTCGACGTCACCGTCGCCGCCTGCGACGTCGCCGACCGCGCGGCCCTCGCCGAGGTGCTCGGCCAGGTGCCGGAGGAACACCCGCTCACCGTGGTGGTGCACGCCGCGGGCGTCGGCGAGTACGCGCCACTGGCCGACCACGAGCCGGCGCACCTCGCCGACATCATGGCGGCGAAGACGCTCGGCGCCGCGCACCTCGACGACCTGCTCGGGGACCAGCCTCTCGACGCGTTCGTGCTGTTCTCCTCCGGCGCCGGCGTGTGGGGCAGCGGGAACCAGTCGACCTATGCGGCGGCCAACGCCTACCTCGACGCACTCGCGCAGCTCAGGCGCTCCCGCGGACGCGTGGCCACCTCGGTGGCCTGGGGCGCCTGGGGCGGCACCGGCATGGCGTCCGACGCGGGCACGGCCCGCCACCTGGGCGCCCAGGGCATCCGCCCGATGCGGCCCGCGCTGGCCCTCACCGCGCTGCGCGGCGCCGTCGAGCGCGACGAGACGGCCACCGTGCTCGCCGACGTGGACTGGCAGCGGTTCGCCCCGGCCTTCGCGGCGGCGCGCCCCCGGCCCCTGCTCGACGACCTGCCCGAGGCCGGCGAGGCACTCGCGGCCGCACCCGCCGACACCGGGCAGGGCTCGGCCGGCGACGACCTGCGCCGCCGACTGGCCGGCCGCACACCGGCGGAGCAGCAGCGGGAACTGCTGGACCTCGTCCGCGCACACGCCGCGGCGGTCCTCGGCCACCAGGGCGGCGACGCCGTCGAACAGGGACGCGCCTTCCGCGACCTCGGTTTCGACTCGCTCACCGCGGTCGAACTGCGCAACCGGCTGAGCGCGGCGACCGGCCTGCGGCTGCCCAGCACGCTGGTCTTCGACCACGCCCGGCCGCGGCTGCTGGCAGCCTTCCTCCACACGGAGCTCTGCGGTGACGAGAACGCCGCGCAGGACACCGCCGCGACGGGCGGCGCGACCACCGACGAGCCGATCGCCATCGTCGGCATGAGCTGCCGCTTCCCCGGCGGTGCGCACTCGCCCGAGGAGTTCTGGACGCTGCTCGCCGACGGCACCGACGCGCTGTCGCCGCTGCCGTCCGACCGCGACTGGCCATCCGTCGTCGGCGGCGTCCGCGAGGGCGGATTCGTCTACGACGCGATCGAGTTCGACGCGGGCTTCTTCGAGATGAGCCCGCGGGAGGCCCTGGCGACCGACCCGCAGCAGCGGTTGCTGCTCGAGGCGTCCTGGACGGCCTTCGAAAACGCCGGCATCGACCCGTCCGCCATGCGCGGCACCCGCACGGGCGTGTTCATCGGCTGCAACAGCATGGGGTACGCGTCCGGCCTCACGTCCGTCCCCGAAGAGGTCCAGGGCCACCTGCTGATCGGCAACGCCACCGCCGTGGTCTCCGGCCGCGTCGCCTACAGCCTCGGCCTGGAGGGCCCGGCGGTGACCCTCGACACGGCCTGCTCGTCGTCCCTGGTGGCGCTGCACCTCGCCGCCCAGTCGCTGCGTTCCGGCGAGTCCACGATGGCCCTCGCTGGCGGGGTGGCGGTCCTGGTCACGCCGGACAGCTTCACCGAGTTCAGCCGTCAGGGCGGACTGGCCGCCGACGGCCGCTGCAAGGCGTTCTCCGACGACGCCGACGGCACCGGCTGGGGCGAGGGCGTGGGCGTGCTCGTCCTGGAGCGCCTCTCGGACGCGCGCCGCAACGGGCACCCCGTCCTTGCCGTGATCCGCGGCACCGCCGTCAACCAGGACGGTGCCTCCAACGGCCTCAGCGCGCCCAGCGGCCCCGCCCAGCAGCGCGTCATCCGCCAGGCGCTGGCGAACGCCGGCCTCACCGCCTCCGACGTGGACGCGGTGGAAGCGCACGGCACCGGCACCACGCTGGGCGACCCCGTCGAGGCCCACGCCCTGCTGGCGACCTACGGGCAGGACCGGCCGGCCGACCGGCCGGCCTGGCTGGGCTCGGTGAAGTCGAACATCGGGCACACGCAGGCCGCCGCGGGTGTCGCGGGCGTCATCAAGATGGTGCTCGCCCTGCGGCACGAAACGCTGCCGCGGACCCTGCACGCCGGCACCCGGTCATCGAAGATCGACTGGTCGTCGGGCGCGGTGGAGCTGCTGTCCGAGGCCCAGGCGTGGCCGCGCGGGGAGCGGCCGCGCCGTGCGGGCGTCTCCGCCTTCGGCATCAGCGGCACGAACGCGCACGCCATCCTGGAGGAGGCCCCCGCGCTGCCCGCAGGGCAGGCCGGCACCCCCGAGGCCGGGACGCTCGCCGCCCGTGCCGTCGCCTTGCCGACGGTGCCGTGGGTGGTGTCGGCGAAGTCGCGCGACGCCCTGGCGGCGCAGGCCGAGCAGGTGGTGTCCCACACGGCGGGACTGGACCCGGTGGACGTGGCCATGTCGCTGGCGGCCACCCGGGCGCCACTGGAGCACCGAGCGGTGGTACTGGACACCGGGACGCAGGAACTGCGGGCCCGGCTGGCGACCCTGGCAGCCGGCGAGCCGGGCCCCGACGTGGTGTCGAGGACGGCCCGTGAGGGCCTGACGGGGTTTGTGTTCTCCGGCCAGGGCGGCCAACGGGCCGGTATGGGCCGGGAGCTGGCGGAAACCTTCCCGGTGTTCGCCGCCGCGCTGGACGAGGTGTGCGCGCACTTCGACCAGCTGCTGGACCGTCCGCTGCGGGAGGTGATGTTCACCGGCCCGGACGGGGTGCTGGACAACACCGGCTGGGCGCAGCCCGCGCTGTTCGCGCTCGAGGTGGCGCTGTTCCGGCTCCTGGAGTCGTGGGGCGTCACGCCCGACTACCTCGTCGGCCACTCGGTGGGCGAGTTCGCGGCCGCGCACGCGGCCGGGGCGCTGTCGCTGGCGGACGCCTGCCGACTGGTGGCCGCCCGCGCCCGGTTGATGGCCACGCTGCCCGAGGGCGGTGCGATGTGGGCGGTGCGGGCCACCGTCGACGAGGTCGCTCCGCTGCTGGTGGAGGGCGTGTCGGTGGCGGCGGTGAACGCCCCGGGCCAAGTGGTGCTCTCCGGCACGCGCGAGGCCGTCGAGGCGGTGGCCGCCGGGCTCACGGACCGCAAGGGACGGTGGCTGGAGACCAGCCACGCCTTCCACTCGGCGCTGATGGAACCCATGCTCCAGGAGTTCACCGAGGCCGCGCGGAACGTGGCCCACACACCCGTGCGCATCCCGGTCCTGTCGACATCGACCGGTGAGCCGGTGACCGAGTTCACCGCCTCGTACTGGGCGGACCAGGCGCGCGCCACCGTGCGCTTCGCCGACGCGATCACCCGCCTCACCTCCCTGGGCACCACCCGGTTCGTGGAACTCGGGCCGGACGGGAGCCTGCTCGGCGCCATCGGCGAGACCTGCGAGCACGCCCTCGCCGTCTCGCTGCTGCGCCGCGACAAGCCGGAACCGGTGACCGCCGTCGCCGCCCTGGCGCAGCTCTGGGTGGACGGCGCGGAGGCCGACTGGGCGGCCTTCTACGCCCCCACCGGCGCACAGGCCGTCGCCCTGCCCACGTACGCCTTCCAGCGCCGGCGCTACTGGCTCGGCGCCGGACCGTCCGGCGCCGACGACCACTGGCAGTACCAGGTCGCCTGGCGGCCGTTCACCCACCGCGACGGCCGGCTCTCCGGGACCTGGCTGCTGCTGGCGCCCGAGACCGACGACGAGGGCGTCACCGGCCTCACCGAAGCACTGCGGGCCCGCGGCGCCCGGCCCGAGCCGGTCGCCGTCGCCCCCGACACAGACCGTGCGCAGCTGGCGGAACTGCTCGGCGGGTACCCGGACGCGGCGGGCGTGATCTGCCTGCCCACGCTGTCGGCCGGGCCCGCTCAGGCACCGTCCGGCTGGGTCGCGGACGTGGTGCGGGCCCTCGGCGACGCCGCGGTCCCGGCACCCCTGTGGTGCGTCACCAGCGGTGCCGTGAGCGCCGGCGACAAGGACCCCGCGCCGGTGGCCGAGTTGGCCGCCGTGTGGGGCCTGGGCCGGGTGGCCGCGCTGGAGCACCCGGACCGCTGGCGCGGACTGGTCGACCTGCCCGCCGAGCCCACGGCGCGCGACGTCGCGCGGCTGGCCGGGCTGCTCGCCGCCGACCCGGACGAGGAGGAGGTCGCGATCCGGGCCACCGGGACGTTCGCGCGGCGCCTGGCGCGCGGCACCCGGACACCGGGCGGCGCGGGCGCCTGGCCGCTGGGCGGAACCGTCCTGGTCACCGGCGGTACCGGAGCCCTGGGCGGCCACGTCGCCCGGTGGCTCACCGACCACGGCGCCCAGCACCTCGTACTGGTCGGGCGGCGCGGTCCCCACGCGCCCGGCGCGGCCGAGCTGCACAAGGAGCTGACGGCCGCCGGCACACAGGTCACGATCGCGGCCTGCGACGTCGCGGACCGTGCCGCGCTCGCCGCACTGATCGACGGACTCGACGCCGACGGCGTCCACGTCGACGCGGTCGTGCACGCCGCCGGCGTGGTCGACGACGCCTTGCTGCACACGATGTCACGGCGGCAGCTTGCGGACGTCTGGGCGGCGAAGGCGACGGCCGCCGCGCACCTGCACGAGGTGCTGGGCGGGCGGAACCTCTCCGCGTTCGTACTGTTCTCCTCGCTGGCCGGCACCCTGGGCGCCGTGGGCCAGGCGGGCTACGCCGCGGCCAACGCCTACCTGGACGCGCTCGCCGAGACCCGGCACCGCGCGGGGCTGCCGGCCCTGTCGGTGGCGTGGGGCCCCTGGGCGGGCGGCGGCATGGCCGGCACCGACGACCTGGCGGAGCGGATGCGGCACACCGGGCTGGTCCCGATGGACGCCGCGCCCGCGCTGGCCGCGCTGGAGCGGGCGCTCGACGGCGCCCCGCCCTGCACGGTGATCTCCGACATCGACCGGGCGCGGATGACCGCCGCCCACCACGGCCCGTTCCTCGCGGAGCTGGCCGCGCCGGGAGCCACCGCCGCCGGGGCGGACCCGGCCGCGCCGGAGGCGTCGGACACGGCGCCCAGGCTCCGACGCGAAGTGCTGGCACTGCCGGCCGAGGCCCGCCACGCCGCGCTGCTGGACGCGGTGTGCGGCGAGGCCGCCGCAGTGCTCGGGCACGCGACCGGCGAACCGGTCGAGCCTCAGGCGGCGTTCTCCGCGCTCGGCTTCAACTCGCTGCTCGCCCTCGACCTGCGCAGCCGGCTGGGCACGCTCACCGGCCTCGCCCTGCCGGCCACCCTCGTCTACGACCACCCCAACGCCGACACGCTCACCCGCCACCTGCTCCAGGAACTGGGCGGTGACCAGGGGACGCCCGGCACGCACGACGACGGCCACCTGCCGGCACCCGCCGGGGCGCGGGCCGACGACGAGCCGATCGCCGTGGTCAGCATGAGCTGCCGCTTCCCCGGCGGGCTGAGGAGCCCCGAGGACCTGTGGCGGCTGCTCAGCGACGGGGCGGACGCGATGAGCCCCTTCCCCGAGGACCGCGGCTGGGACACCGCGTCCCTCTACCACCCCGACCCCGCCCACGAGGGCACCTCCTACGCGCGGGAGAGCGGCTTCCTCCAGGGCGTGGCGGACTTCGACGCCGACCTGTTCGGCATCAACCCGCGCGAGGCGCTCGCCATGGACCCCCAGCAGCGGCTGCTCCTCGAGTGCTCGTGGGAGGCGTTCGAACGGGCCGGCATCGACCCGAAATCGGTGCACGGCAGCCGGATCGGCGTGTTCGCCGGCACCAACGGCCAGGACTACCCCGCCGCCCTGTACAACTCCGACGAGAACGTCGCCGGCTACGTTGCCACCGGCAGCTCCGCCAGCGTGTTCTCCGGCCGGATCTCCTACACGTTCGGGCTCGAGGGCCCCGCCATGACCGTGGACACCGCCTGCTCCGCGTCCCTGGTGGCGCTGCACCTGGCCTGCCAGGCGCTGCGCGCCGGCGAGTGCAGCGCGGCGCTGGTCGGCGGCGCGTCGGTGATGAGCACCCCGGGCGCGCTGGTGGAGTTCAGCCAGCAGCGCGCGCTGTCACCGGACGGCCGCTGCAAGGCGTTCTCCGACAGCGCGGACGGCACCGGCTGGGGCGAGGGCGCCGGAGTCATCATGGTGGAACGGCTCTCCGACGCGCGCCGCAACGGGCACCCCGTCCTTGCCGTGATCCGCGGCACCGCCGTCAACCAGGACGGTGCCTCCAACGGCCTCAGCGCGCCCAGCGGCCCCGCCCAGCAGCGCGTCATCCGCCAGGCGCTGGCGAACGCCGGCCTCACCGCCTCCGACGTGGACGCGGTGGAAGCGCACGGCACCGGCACCACGCTGGGCGACCCCATCGAGGCGCAGGCACTGCTGGCCACCTATGGCCAGGACCGGCCCGATGACCAGCCGCTGTGGCTCGGCTCGGTCAAGTCGAACATCGGCCACACCCAGGCCGCCGCCGGCGTCGCCGGCGTCATCAAGACCGTCCTGGCGCTGCGGCACGCCACCCTGCCCAAGACCCTGCACGTGTCCGCCCCCACCTCGCACGTCGACTGGAACGGCGTGCAGGGCGGCGGCGTGCGGCTGCTCACCCAGGAGCGGGCCTGGCCCGACCTCGGCCGGCCGCGGCGCGCGGGCGTGTCGGCGTTCGGCGTCAGCGGCACCAACGCCCACGCGATCCTGGAGCAGGCTCCCGCACGGCCCGAAGAACCCGTCAACCACCCCCAGGAACCGGCGCCCCAGGCCCAGGACACCGCCCCGCGGTCCGCGCCGTTCTCCGGCGCGGTGCTGTGGACGCTGTCCGGCAAGACGCCGCAGGCACTCACGGCGCAGGCCACCCGGCTGCTGACCACCGTGACCGGCCCCCACGCCCCGTCCACCGCCGACGTGGCCTGGTCGCTGGTCACCTCGCGTGCCGCCCTCGACCGGCGTGCCGCCGTCATCGGCACCGGCCCCGACGAACTCGTCGCCGGCCTGACCGCCCTCGCCGACGGCCAGGAAGCCGCGGGCGTCGTCACCGCGGCGGCAGGCTCACCCGGCAGGACCGTGTTCGTCTTCCCCGGCCAGGGCGCGCAGTGGGCCGGCATGGCGACCGCGCTCGCGCAGGCCTCACCGGTGTTCGCCGCGAG
Organism: Streptomyces sp. NPDC059003; assembly: GCF_042740445.1. Lineage (NCBI taxonomy): Bacteria > Bacillati > Actinomycetota > Actinomycetes > Kitasatosporales > Streptomycetaceae > Streptomyces > Streptomyces sp. NPDC059003. Next base: position 8,970 of record NZ_JBHYJH010000196.1, read on the forward strand.
GCTCGCCGAGTGCGAGGAGGCGCTCGCCGAGTTCGTGGACTGGTCGCTCGGCGACGTGCTGCGGGGCACGCCCGGCGCCCCGGGCTACGACCGCGTCGACGTCGTACAGCCCGTGCTGTTCGCGGTGATGGTCTCGCTCGCCGAGCTGTGGCAGTCCTGCGGGGTCCGCCCGCACGCCGTGATCGGGCACTCGCAAGGCGAGATCGCCGCCGCCTGCGTATCGGGAGCCCTCTCGCTGCGCGACGCCGCACGGGTCGTCGCACTGCGCAGCCGCGCCCTGACCGCGCTGGCCGGAAGCGGCGGCATGGTGTCCGTGACACTCGCCCCCGAACCGGCCGGCGACCTGGTCGCCGACTACGACGGCCGCCTGTCGATCGCCGCGGTCAACGGACCCGCCTCGGTGGTGGTCTCCGGCGACGTGGACGCCCTCGACGAACTGCTGGCCCGCTGCGCGGCGGACGGCATACGGGCCCGACGCATCCCCGTCGACTACGCCTCGCACAGCGCCCACGTCGACCGCATCCTGGACGACCTCCGCACGGCGCTGCGCCCGACCCGGCCACAGGCCCCCACCATCCCGATGCTGTCCACCGTCACCGGCGAGTGGATCGACGCCGGCGAACTGGACGCGGACTACTGGTTCCGCAACCTGCGCCGGCCGGTGATGCTCGACCCGGCGGTGCGCACCCTGGCCGGACAGGGCCACCGCAGCTTCCTGGAGATGAGCCCCCACCCGGTGCTGACGGTTGCGGTCCGGGAGACCGCCGACGACTGCGCCGAGCTCGCGATGACCTCCGGACGGATCTTCGTCGGCGGCTCGCTGCGCCGCGACGACGGCGGCCCGCGCCGCTTCGCGACCTCCCTCGCCGAGGCATACGTCTCGGGCCTGGAAGTCGACTGGGACGCGGTGTTCGCCGGCTCCGGGGCCACCCGGGTGGAACTGCCGACCTACCCCTTCCAGCACCGCCGCTACTGGCCCCGCCCCACCACGGCCACCGCGGCCCCGGCCGGCGCGGACCCGGTGGACGACGCCTTCTGGGCGGCCGTCGAACAGCAGGACGTCACCGGGCTCGCCGACACCCTCGGTATCGGCGCCACCGCCCTCACCGAGGTACTGCCCCACCTGTCCGCCTGGCGGCACACCCAGCGGGCGGCCGCCGAACTGGACGCCTGGCGCTACCGCGTCGTGTGGCGCCCGCTCGCCGAACAGCCGGCGCGGCTGTCCGGCACCTGGCTGCTGCTCACCCCCGAGGCCCCCGAGCCCCCCGAGGCACCCGACGCCCCCGGGACCGGCCACGCGGCCTGGTGCAGCGCGGTCGGCCAGGCGCTGGCCGCCCCCGGAGTGGACCTGGTGACGGTGGCCGTCGACCCGGCCACCGCCACCCGCGACTCGCTCGCCGAGCTGCTGCGCGAGCACGCACGGCCCGGCACACTGCACGGCGTCCTCTCACTGCTGGGCACCGACGGACGACCTCACCCGGCGCACCCGGCCGTACCCGCCGGTGCCGCGGCCACCATGCAGCTCGCCCAGGCGCTCGCCGACACCGACGGCGACGCACCGCTGTGGCTGCTGACCCGGGCCGCCGAACTGGCCACCTCCACCGACCGGCTCGCCGACAGCACACAACGCCAGATCTGGGGCATGGGCCGGGTCATCGCACTCGAACAGGCCGACCGCTGGGGCGGCCTGCTGGACCTGCCCGCGCAGTTCACCGAACCGGACGCCGAACGGCTCCGCCAGGCACTGGCCGGCAGCGGCGACGAGGACCAGATCGCGATCCGCCGACAGGGCGTCTTCGTACGGCGGCTGGTGCCCGCGCCGCTCGGCGACACCCCGCCGGTGCGACGCTTCCGGCCCCGGGACACCGCGCTGATCACCGGCGGAACCGGCGGCCTCGGCGCCCACATCGCCCGATGGCTGGCCGGAGCCGGCACCGAGCACCTGGTGCTCACCAGCCGCCGGGGCCCCGACGCACCCGGCGCCCAGGAGCTCCGCGAAGAACTGACCGCGCTCGGCGCCCGGGTGACCATCGCCGCCTGCGACGCGTCCGACCGCGCCGCCCTGGCCGCGCTGCTGGGCGACCTGCGCGACGACGGCCGGCGCATCCGCACCGTGGTGCACGCCGCCGGAGTCGTCCAGGCCACCCCGCTGACCGAGATGAGCCTCGCCGAGTGCGCCGGCGTCCTTGCCGCCAAGGTGCGGGGCGCGACCCACCTCGACGAACTCATCGACGAGTTCTTCGACGAGGCCGACCTGGACGCGTTCGTGCTGTTCTCGTCCAACGCCGGCGTCTGGGGCAGCGGCGGCCAGGCCGCCTACGCGGCCGCGAACGCCGCTCTCGACGCCCTCGCCCAGTCCCGCAGGGAACGCGGCCGCACCGCCACCTCGGTCGCCTGGGGCGCCTGGGGCGGCAGCGGCATGGCCGCCGACCCGGAGGCCGAGGAGCAGCTGCGCCGGCGCGGCGTCCTCACGATGCCGCCGGAGCGGGCCCTCGCCGCGCTGGGCCAGGCCCTGGAACACGACGAGACACTGCTCACCGTCGCCGACGTCGACTGGGCACGCTTCGCGGCCGGCTTCACCGCGGCCCGCCCCCGCCCGCTGCTCAACGAGGTGCCGGCCGTCCAGCAAGTGCTGGCCGACACCGGGCCCGGCCAGGCGGCACAGACCGGCTCGGAACCCGGTGAGCGGCTGCGTGCCATGCCGGCGGCCGAACGGGACGCGGCCCTGCTCGACCTGGTGCGCTCCGCCGTCGCGGCCGTCCTCGGCCATGCCGGCACCGATGCCATCGACATGAACCGGCCCTTCAAGGACCTCGGTTTCGACTCCCTGACCTCGGTCGAGCTGCGCAACAGGCTGACGTCCGCGACAGACCTGAGCCTGCCCGCGACGCTGGTCTTCGACCACCCGACGCCGCTGGACCTCACCGGTCGGCTGCGCGCCGGATTCGCCGGGGAGGAGCGCGAGCAACTGCCGCCGCACCAGGCAGTACTCCAGGAACTGGACAAGCTCGAAGCCGGAATTTCAGCTCTTTCCCCAGACCACGACCTGGAGGCCGTGCAGGCCCGGCTTCGCAGCCTACTGTCGGCGCTGGGGGACAGGCAGTCCACGGACGGCGACGTGCCCGTGACCCGCAAGCTGGAGACAGCGACCGACGACGAGCTGTTCGAATTCATCCACAGGGAGTTCGGCAAGTCTTCCTGAGCGGAAGCCGAAGCTACCGTCTCCCGTGGCGACGCCAACAGGAGACGGTCCGTAAAGTGAACGAGGACAAGCTTCGCGACTATCTCAAGTGGACGACGGCCGACCTTCACGAGACCCGCAAGCGGCTTCGTGAGGTGGAGGACGCGGCCCGGGAGCCCATCGCGATCGTGGCGATGGGCTGCCGGTTCCCCGGCGGCGTCCGCTCGTCGGACGATCTCTGGAGGCTCGTCGAGGACGGGGCCGACGCGATGTCCCCCATCCCGGCCGACCGCGGCTGGGACCTCACCCTGCCCGGCGTCGGAAACGACACCCTGGGCGGGTTCATGTCCGACGCCGCCGACTTCGACGCCGGACTGTTCGGCATCTCGCCGCGTGAGGCGCTGGCGATGGACCCGCAGCAGCGACTGCTCCTCGAAGTCGTCTGGGAGTCCCTGGAGCGCGCCGGCATCGCCCCCACATCGACCAAGGGCGAGAAGGTCGGCGTCTTCATGGGCGGCTCCCCGTCCCGCTACGACATGCTCCTGACCGCCGACGACGGTGTCGAAGGCTACGTCCTGACCGGCAGCGCGGGCAGCGCACTGTCGGGTCGGGTGTCGTATGCGCTGGGACTCGAAGGCCCGGCGGTGACGGTTGACACGGCCTGCTCGTCGTCGCTGGTCGCGCTCCACCTTGCCTGCCAGGCCCTGCGGTCGTCTGAATGCGGCCTTGCCCTGGCCGGCGGGGTGACGGTGATGTCGACGCCGGGTGCGTTTGTGGAGTTCGACAAGCAGGGCGGTCTGGCTGGCGATGGCCGCTGCAAGGCGTTCTCCGACGACGCCGACGGCACCGGCTGGGGCGAGGGCGTGGGTGTGCTCGTCCTGGAACGCCTGTCGGACGCCCGGCGCAATGGTCACCGGGTACTGGCGGTGGTGCGCGGCAGTGCGGTCAACCAGGACGGCGCGAGCAATGGGCTGACGGCGCCGAACGGTCCCTCGCAGCAGCGCGTCATCCAGCAGGCGCTGGCGAACGCACAGGTGTCGGCTGCGGACGTCGACGTGGTCGAGGCACACGGCACCGGCACCACGCTGGGCGACCCGATCGAGGCGCAGGCGCTGCTGGCCACCTACGGCCAGGAGCGGTCGGGGGACCGGCCGTTGTGGCTGGGTTCGGTGAAGTCGAACCTCGGGCACACGCAGGCGGCGGCGGGTGTCGCGGGTGTGATGAAGATGGTGCTGGCGATGCGGCATGGGCTGATGCCGAAGTCGCTGTACGCCGAGAGGCCGTCGTCGCATGTGGACTGGTCGTCGGGTGCGGTGGAGTTGCTGTCGCAGGCCCGTGAGTGGCCGCGCGGCGAGCAGCCGCGGCGGGCGGGCGTCTCCGCGTTCGGTGTCAGCGGCACCAACGCCCACGTGATCATCGAAGAGGCCCCGCTGCCCGAAGGGCGTGACGAGGACGGCCAGGCGGCACCGGAGGACGAGACCGCGACGGACGCGGCGGCGCCCGAGGTCCACCTGCCGGTGGTGCCGTGGCTGGTGTCCGCGAAGACGGCGTCGGGCGTCGCGGCCCAGGCCGGGCGGCTGCTGGCCGCGGTCGACGGCCTCGACGCGATGGACGTCGGCCTGTCCCTGGGAGCGACCCGGAGCAGCCTGGAACATCGCGCGGTCGTGCTGGGTGCGGACGCCGAGGAACTGCGTACGCAGCTTGCCGCTGTGGCGGCTGGTGAGCTGGTGCCGGGTGTGGCTCGCTCCGGCCTGACGGGGTTTGTGTTCTCCGGTCAGGGTGGTCAGCGTCTTGGTATGGGCCGGGAGTTGGCGGAGGTCTTCCCGGTGTTCGCGACCGCGTTGGACGAGGTGTGTGCGCACTTCGATCAGCTGTTGGACCGTCCGTTGCGGGAGGTGATGTTCACCGACGCCCGGGCGCTGGGGCAGACCGGCTGGGCGCAGCCCGCGCTGTTCGCGGTTGAGGTGGCGCTGTTCCGGCTGGTGGAGTCGTGGGGCGTGACGCCGGACTACCTCGTTGGTCATTCCGTCGGTGAGTTGGCGGCTGCGCATGTGTCGGGTGTGCTGTCGCTGGCCGATGCCTGCGAACTGGTGGCTGCCCGTGCCCGGTTGATGCAGGCGCTGCCCGAGGGTGGTGCGATGTGGGCGGTACGGGCCACTGTCGATGAGGTCGCTCCGCTGCTGGTGGAGGGTGTGTCGGTGGCGGCGGTGAACGCCCCGGGCCAGGTGGTGCTCTCCGGCACGCGCGAGGCCGTCGAGACGGTGGCCGCCGCCCTGCCCGACCACCAGGGCCGCTGGCTGGAGGTCAGCCACGCCTTCCACTCGGCGCTGATGGACCCGATGCTGTCGGGCTTCGGGGAAGCCGCGGCCGCAGTGTCGTACGGGCATCCGTCGATACCGATCGTCTCGACGCTCACGGGTGAGCTGACCGAGGAGTTCACCGCCTCGTACTGGGTGGACCAGGTCCGCGGCACGGTCGCCTTCGCCGACGCCGTCACCCGCCTCAAGTCCCTGGGCGTCACCCGCTTCGTGGAGCTGGGCCCGGACGCGAGCCTGGTCGGCGCCATCGAGGAGACCTACGGGGACGAGACGCTTGCGGTGTCGCTGCTGGGCCGCGACAAGCCCGAGCCGAACACCACGGTGACCGCCCTGACCCGACTGTGGGCGGGCGGCGGCAGCGTCGACTGGACGGCCTTCTACGCCCCGACCGGCGCCAGGACCGTCGACCTGCCGACCTACGCCTTCCAGCGCAGCCGCTACTGGCCGCAGCCCCGCCCAGCCGCGCAGGTCGCCGCCCACGGCGTGGACGCCGACCTGTGGAACGCCATCGAACACGGTGACGCGGACGCCCTCGCGGCCGAACTCGGAGTCGACCTCCAGTCGCCGCTGGGCGAAGTGCTGCCCGCACTGTCGGCCTGGCGCAGGCGGCACGAGGAGCGCGCGTCCCTCGACAAGCTGCGCTACCAGGTGTCCTGGACGCCCTTCGGCCTCGACCCGGCCGCGGTCGCCGTCACGGCCGGCGGCTGGCTGCTGGTGGAGTTGGCTGAGGTGGCTGATCCGTGGGCGGATGCGTTGGCGCAGGTGTTGGTCTCGCGTGGTGCTCGGGTGGAGCGGTTGCGGTTGGCTGCTGGTGATCTG
>NZ_JBHYJH010000197.1:0-15239 GCF_042740445.1 Streptomyces sp. NPDC059003
CCGCCCTTTCCTGGGGCTCCGCCCCAGACCCCGCTCCTCAAACGCCGGAGGGGCTAAATCTTGCCGCCAGATCCAGCCCGTCCGGCGTTTGAGGACGAGGCGCGGAGCGGGACTGGGGCGCCCCCGCGAGGCCCCGCCGGCGGCTACCGTTCCGTCATGACCTCCGACCGTTCCGAAGGCCTCGCGGAGGCCGCCCGCGCACTCGCCGAAGGCGAGGTGACCGCACGGGAGTTGACCGAGCGGACCCTCGCCCGGATCGAGGCGACCCAGCCCGCCCTGAACGCGTTCCGCGTGGTGCGCGCCGAGGCCGCCCTGGCCGAAGCGGACGCCGCCGACCGGAAGTTGGCGGCGGGCGCCCGCGCACCCCTGCTCGGCGTACCGCTCGCGGTGAAGGACGACACGGACGTCGCGGGCGAACCGACGGCGTTCGGCTGCCCGGGCACGTTCCCGCCGAAGGCCGAGGACGCGGAGGCGGTGCGCAGACTGCGGGCGGCGGGCGCGGTGATCGTCGGCAAGACGAACACGTGCGAGCTGGGACAGTGGCCGTTCACGGAGGGCCCGGCGTTCGGCGAGACCCGCAATCCGTGGAACCCGGGCCACACGCCCGGGGGTTCGTCGGGCGGCTCGGCCGCCGCGGTGGCCGCGGGCCTGGTCCCGGCGGCGCTCGGCTCGGACGGCGCCGGTTCGGTGCGCATCCCGGCCGCGTGGACCCACCTCGTCGGGATCAAGCCGCAGCGCGGGCGCATCTCGACGTGGCCCTGGCCGGAGGCCTTCAACGGCATCACCGTGAACGGCCCGCTCGGCCGCACCGTCGCCGACGCCGCGCTGCTCCTGGACGCGGCGAGCGGCAACCACGCGGACGATCTGCACCAGCCGTCCGCGATCCGCGCCGTCGAGGCCGTGACGCGCGAGCCGGGCCGGCTGCGCGTCGCCCTCTCCCTGCGGATGCCGTTCACGGCGACGCCCAAGAGCCTCGACCCGCTCGTGCGGAACAAGGTCGTGGACCTCGCCGACCGCCTCGCCGCGCTCGGGCACGACGTGACGGAGGCCGATCCGCGCTACGGCCAGATCGGCCTCGCCTTCGTGCCGCGCGCCACGGCGGGCGTCGCCACCTGGGTGCGGGAGGTGCCCGACCCCTCGCTCCTCGACCCGCGCACCAAGGAGGCGGCGCGCCTCGGACGGCTCCTCGGCGGGGCGCCGCTGCGGCTCTCGCGCCGCGCGGAGGCGACGCTGCACCGCCGCGTGGGCGCGGTCTTCGACACGTACGACGTGGTGCTCGCGCCGACGACGGCGACGCCGCCCCCGCGCGTGGGCGCCCTGGCCAAGCTCAGCGGCTGGCGCACGGACCAGGCGATGATCGCGGCCTGTCCGTACGCGTGGCCGTGGAACGTGCTCGGCTGGCCCGGCGTGAACGTGCCCGCGGGCCGGGTCGCGGGCGGTCTGCCCGTCGGCGCCCAACTGCTGGGCCCCGCGGGCAGCGAACCGCTGCTCCTCTCGCTCGCGGCGCAGCTGGAGGACGACCGCCGCTGGCACGAGCAGTGGCCGGAGCCGCTCGCCGACGCGCAGGCGGCTCCGTGACGCACCCCGGCGGCCGGGGCGGCGGAAATCCCGGTGCGGTGCGGCGCGGTGGCGTCTACCGTCTGCGGCGTGCAGGTCTACGAAATCCACATCCACGGATGCACCGGTACGGACGAGGCGCTCGCGCTCCAGGAGCCGGTCGCCCGGCTGCTGTGCCCCGTCGAGGACCACGAGGGGCCCTGCGAGGTGCCGTGGGGCTTCACCCTGGGCGAGGGCGGGGCCCTCGTCCTCGGCATCTTCGCCGGCGCGGCCAAGGCCGCCGAAGTGACCGACCGCGTACGGGCGTTCGTCGGCGCGGCACACCCGGCGGAGCTGCGCGACGCGACCAGCGACTCCTTCGACGAGCTCGCGGCCCAGTACGAGTTCGAGCACGGGCCGGACCGGGCCTGACCCCTGCGCGCGGCACCCCGGCTCAGCCCCGCGCAAGCACCTCCCACACCTCGGGGTCCTCGAACCCCAGCGCCCACAGCCCCGCGTTCCGCACCCCGTGCCTGCGCGCCACCGCCAGATGGGCCGCCGTGCCGCGCGCGTCCTGGTACCAGACCGTGCGCCGCACCCGCCCCTCCTCGTACGTGAAGTGGGGCGTGCCCGACCCGGGGTCGATGCGGTAGCGCGCGCCCACGCGGCGGCGCAGCGCCTCGGCCTCCCTCCACGTGACGTGCCGGGCACGCGCCGGGGAGCCGACGGCCCAGTCCCAGCCGTACGCGGGCAGCGCCAGCTCCAGCTTGTGGACGGGCACCTCGGCGGTGGCGCGGCGCAGGAGCTCGTCGTACCAGGCGGGCGAGGCCAGCGGTCCCGGCGGCCCCACGGCCCAGTGCAGGTCGTACGCCATCAGGCGCACCCGGTCGGCGGCGGCGCCCAGGCGCCGGTAGTCCCAGACCCGGCCGCTGCGCGTCGTCTTCGGGGAGACGGTGACGACGCAGCTCTTGCCCAGCGTGTGCAGGCGCCCGCACAGGTCGGTGACGAACGTGGCGTAGGCGGCGCGGACCTGGCGGTACGCGGTGTCGCCGGTCGGCGCGATGGTCTCGTAGTCCAGGTCGAGGCCGTCGTAGGCCTGGCCGCGCAGCAGGTCCACGAGGGCGTCGACGTGAGCGGCGCGGCGGCCCGGGTCGGTGAGGATCGCGGCGAGCCGGCCCGGCGGCAGCCGTTCCATGACGGTCGGCACGACCTTGATGCCCGCCCCGTGCAGGGCGTCGACGACGCGCCGCGCGCCCGCTCCCGGGTGCCCCTCCACACGGGTCGCCGACTTCGTCTCGTACCAGAACGGGCTCACGGTGTGCAGCTGCCGCGCGTGCCGCAGGGCGTCGCGCAGCGCGGCCTCCTGGTCCCAGTACGGGAGCCAGGCGGAGGTCGTGGGCGGGAGCGGGGCGGCGGCGTTCGGTACGGGTGGGGCCGACGGCGCCGGTGGGGAGGCCGGGGCGAGGCTCGCGGCTCCGAGCGCGAGGACGGCGAGGGCACGTGCGAGCTGCCTGCGGGAGAACGTCATGGCCCGAGCGTGCGGCGCACGGCCCACGCCTGCCCCACGGGGTGCGCCAGACGGCCGAGGCCGCCCGGCAGAGGCGCCCCGAAGGGGCGCGGGACTGTGTTGATATGCGGCTCCGCCGCGTGGGCGCGACCAGCCACGACGGCGCAGCACCCGAACGACGACACAGCGCTCAGCGCTCGGCCGCACCCCCGCGCGGGCCTGCGGGGTCGGCCCCCACCGCCCCCGCAAACGCCGCCTCGAAGGCCCCCCGTGTTGACGCTTCCCGCGTCCGGTCGAGCACGCCGAAGACGATGTGGCTGAAGTACCCCTGGAAGCGCCCGCGCAGCTCGGTGCGGAAGGCGGCGGCCACCTGGGCCGGGTCGTTCTGGAAGACGCCGCAGCCCCACGCGCCGAGGACGAGACGGCGGTAGCCGCAGGTCGCGGCGGTTTCGAGGACGCGTCCCGCGCGCCGGGCGAGGACGGTGGGGAGCGCGGCGGCGCGCTCGGGCGTGCGGCGCCGTACCACTCCGGCGTTCGGCGCGGGCGAGGTGAGGAATCCGGCCGCGTACGGCGCGTCGAGCAGCCGTCCGCGGTCGTCGCGGAAGACCGGGACGGCGGGCGTGTGGATGACGCGGTCGCTGTAGAGGGGGTCGCGGTCGGCCCGGTGGTGGTCGTAGAAGCCGGGGGCCGCGAGCAGGCAGGCGTCCAGCGCGGAGGCGCGGCAGAGCGCCTCCTCCTGCGCCTGTGCGCCGTTGAGGAAGCCGCCGCCCGGATTGCGGGCGGACGCGAAGTTCAGGACGGCCACCGGGTCGGGGGCGGCGGCGACCAGACGGCGCGCCGCCTCCAGGCTGGACTCGCCGGTGACCTCGACGACGGTCGGGCCCGGCTCGCGGGGCGGCACGGCGACGGGCCCGGGCCCGTAGACCCTGGTCCCGGCGCGCGCGGCGGCCACCGCGTCGGCGAGCGGCACCCACCGCCCGTCCGGCGCCGTGTAGCCGCCCGCGTCGACGGCCGCTACCGTCTCCCGCGCGATGCCGCGCAACCGCGCGCTCACCGCTCCCCCGCGGCACACCGCGCCGTTTCGGCCATGTCGGGCGCGCTGGGCGCCCCCGTCTCATACTGGAACAGTTCCCCCGTGTGGTGCATCGACCGATCGTGGGCCACGGCCCGTGTTCACCGCAACGGCATTTCCCGGCCACCGGGGGCAGTCTTGTGCGAAATAGCGCGAGGGTCTTGGGTGTTACGAGCGCTGCCCGGGCATGCGGCCCGGGCAGCCCGGAACAGGAGGATCCCCGACATGTCCGAGGGAGACTGTAGGAACCGTCACGCGCGCGCGGGCGACGCCGTGACCGAGGCCGAGGTGGAAGCCCTGGTGCACGGCATCTGCTTCAAGAACGGCCCGCCCACCACCACCGGTGTCGAGCTGGAATGGCTCGTCCACGACCGGCACTCCCCGCACCTTCCCGTGTCGTCCGCCCGCGTCGAGACCGCCCGCGCGGCCCTGCGGACCAAGTCGCTCCACTCGGCGGTCACCGTGGAACCCGGCGGTCAGCTGGAGCTCAGCTCGCTGCCCGCCGCGTCGCTCATGGAGTGCGTGTCCGCCGTATCGGCCGATCTGGCCGTCGTCCACGACACGCTCGAACCCCTCGATCTGACCCTCACCGGCCTCGGCTCCGACCCGTGGCGTGCCCCGACCCGCATCCTGCACGAGCCGCGGTACGACGCGATGGAGTGCTGGTTCGACCGGTCGGGCCGCGCGGGCCGCCGCATGATGTGCTCCACGGCGTCCGTGCAGGTCTGTCTGGACGCCGGATTCGAGGAGCCGGGGCCGCTCGGGTACGCGCGGCGCTGGCGGCTCGCGCATCTCCTTGGACCCGTCCTGGTCGCCGCGTTCGCCAACTCGCCCTTCCAGGAGGGGCGTCGCACGGGCTGGCGGTCCACGCGGCAGGCGGTGTGGGCGGGCATCGACCCCGGCAGATCGGGCGCGCCCGCGCTCGACGACGAACCGCGGGCGGCCTGGGCGCGGCACGCCCTGGACGCGCCGGTGATGTGCGTGCGCACCGCGGACGGCGACGGCACGCCGTGGTTCGTGCCGGAGGGCCTGAGCTTCCGGTCCTGGGTGCGCTCCGGTGCCCCGCGGCCGCCCACGCGCGCGGATCTCCACTACCACCTCACCACCCTGTTCCCGCCGGTCAGACCGCGCGGGCACCTGGAGCTGCGCATGATCGACGCGCAGCCGGGCGCGGACGGCTGGGTGGTGCCGCTGGCGGTGACCTGCGCCCTGTTCGACGACCCGGGGGCCGCCGAGACGGCGTACCGCACGGTCAAGCCGCTTGCCGAGCGGGCCGGGCCGACGCCCGCCCCGCACAGCCCGCTGTGGCTGGACGCGGCGCGCCACGGCCTCGCCGATCCGGAGCTGCACGAGGCCGCTGCGGTGTGCTTCGCCGCCGCGCTCGACGCGCTGCCGCGCCTCGGGGCCGCCCCCGAAGTCCTTGCCGCGGTCGCGGCGCACGCCGACCGGTACGTGGCACGGGGCCGCTGCCCCGCCGACGACCTGCTCGACAGGTTTCCTGACGCATCGCACGCAGACGGGGCGCTGGCCCCCGGGAAGGACGTTCTCCGATGACCGGCTCCCCGACCGGGCCCGCGCACGGCGCGACCGCCGACCCCGAGGTCCTGCGGGAGCGGGCGCTCGCCGCGCTGCTCGGCGCGCGCGAGCGCACCGCGCTGCTCACCTCCTGCGTCGACGACCCGGAACTGACCGCGCAGCACTCGCCTCTGATGTCCCCGCTGGTGTGGGACCTCGCCCACATCGGCAACCAGGAGGAGCAGTGGCTGCTGCGCGCGGTCGGCGGCCGTGACGCGCTGCGGCCCGAGATCGACTCGCTGTACGACGCGTTCGAGCATCCCCGCGCCGCGCGTCCCTCGCTGCCGCTGCTCGCGCCCGACGAGGCGCGCCGCTACGCCGCCGAGGTGCGCGGCCGCGCCCTCGATGTCCTGGAGAACGCGCCGTTCCACGGCTCGCTCCTGACGGACGCGGGCTTCGCCTTCGGGATGATCGCGCAGCACGAGCAGCAGCACGACGAGACGATGCTGATCACCCATCAGCTGCGGTCGGGCGCCCCGGCGCTCACCGCCCCGGACCCGGGGCCCGCCCCGGCGTTCGGCGGCCCGCCCGAAGTGCTCGTCCCCGGCGGCCCGTTCACGATGGGCACGTCCACCGAGCCGTGGGCGCTCGACAACGAACGGCCCGCGCACCAGCGGGTCGTGCCGCCGTTCTGCATCGACACCGCGCCGGTGACGAACGCCGCGTACCAGCGCTTCATCGACGACGGCGGGTACGAGGAGCCGCGCTGGTGGCAGGAGCGCGGCTGGGACATGGTGCGCAGGAACGGCCTGGGCGCGCCGCTGTTCTGGCGCCGCGAGGGCGGGCAGTGGCTGCGGCGGCACTTCGGCCGCATCGAGCCGGTGCCCGCCGACGAGCCGGTCCTGCACGTCAGCTGGTTCGAGGCGGACGCGTACGCGCGCTGGGCGGGCCGGCGTCTGCCCACGGAGGCCGAGTGGGAGAAGGCGGCCCGCCACCATCCGCGCGAGGACCGCTCCACCCGCTTCCCCTGGGGCGACGAGGACCCGACGCCCGAGCGGGCCAACCTCGGCCAGCGCCATCTGCGCCCGGCCCCCGCGGGCAGCTATCCCGAGGGCGCGTCGCCGCTCGGGATACGCCAGTTGATAGGGGACGTGTGGGAGTGGACGGCGAGCGACTTCCTGCCGTACCCGGGGTTCGTCGCGTTCCCGTACCGCGAGTACTCGGAGGTGTTCTTCGGCGGCGACTACAAGGTGCTGCGCGGCGGCGCGTTCTCCGTCGACGCGGTGGCGTGCCGCGGCACGTTCCGCAACTGGGACCACCCGGTGCGGCGGCAGATCTTCTCCGGCTTCCGCACGGCCCGTGACGCCACGGCCGCCGAGCTGACCGCGGAGCTCGTCTGATGTGCCGTCACCTCGCCTTCCTGGGCGAGCCCGAGGCGCTCGGGACGCTGCTCGTGGAGCCCGCGCACAGCCTCTTCAGGCAGTCGTGGGCGCCGCGGCGGCAGCGGTACGGGACGGTCAACGCCGACGGCTTCGGCGTGGGCTGGTACGCCGACGGCGACCCGGTGCCCGCGCGCTACCGGCGCGCGGGCCCCGTCTGGGGGGATCCGTCGTTCGCGGACCTGGCCCGGGTGGTGCGCTCCAGGGCGGTGCTCGCCGCCGTGCGGGACGCCACCGTGGCGGGCGCGGACGGGGAGGCCGCCGCGGCGCCGTTCGCCGCGGGTCCCTGGCTGTTCAGCCACAACGGCGCCGTGTCCGGCTGGCCGGGCTCGCTCGCGCCGCTCGCCGCCGCGCTGCCGCCCGTCGATCTGCTCGCCCTGGAGGCGCGCTGCGACTCGGCGCTCGTGTGGGCGCTCGTCCTCGACCGGCTCCGGCACGGCGCCGACGCGGCGCAGGCGCTCGCGGACACCGTCGTGGCCGTGGCCGGGGCCGCGCCCGCCTCGCGTCTCAACCTCCTGCTCACCGACGGCGAGACCATCGCCGCGACCGCCTGGGGCGACACCCTCTGGTACCGGTCCGAACCCGGCCGCCGCGTCGTCGTGGCCTCCGAGCCGTACGACGACGACCCGGACTGGCGCGAGGTGCCCGACCGCACGGTGCTCGCCGCCGACCCCACCGACATCCTGCTGACCCCGCTCAAGGAGCCACCCGCGTGAGCCCGTTCCTGCTGACCCGCACCCTGCCCGAGGACGCCACCGACGCCGCGCTGCGCGCCGACGTCCTGCACGGCCTCGGCCAGACCCCGAAGACCCTGCCGCCCAAGTGGTTCTACGACGCCCGCGGCAGCGTCCTGTTCGACGAGATCACCACCCTGCCCGAGTACTACCCGACGCGCGCCGAGCGGGAGATCCTCGTCGAGCGCTCCCCCGAGATCGCCGCGGCCACCGGCGCCCGCACCCTGATCGAGCTGGGCTCCGGCTCGTCCGACAAGACCCGGCACCTCATCGACGCCCTGACGGCTCTGGAGACCTACGTCCCGGTCGACGTCAGCGAGTCCGCGCTCACCGGCGCGGCGAACACGCTGCTCGCCGAGCGCCCCGCCCTCAGCGTGCACGCGCTCATCGCCGACTTCACCCGGGGTCTGGCGCTGCCCGGCACGGGTGGGCCGCGCCTGGTGGCGTTCCTCGGCGGCACGATCGGCAATCTGCTGCCCGCGGAGCGCGCCGTGTTCCTGGCGTCGGTCCGCGCGCTGCTCTCCCCCGGCGACACGCTGCTGCTCGGCACGGACCTGGTCAAGGACGAGTCGGTCCTGGTCTCCGCGTACGACGACGCGGCGGGCGTGACCGCCGCGTTCAACAAGAACGTGCTGCACGTCATCAACCGCGAGCTGGGCGCGGACTTCGAGCCCGACGCGTTCTCGCACGTCGCGGTCTGGGACCGGGCCCACGAGTGGATCGAGATGCGGCTGCGCTCGCGGGTGGCGCAGACCGTGAAGGTGCAGGCCCTGGACCTCGCGGTGGACTTCGAGCGGGGCGAGGAGCTGCGCACGGAGATCTCCGCGAAGTTCCGCGAGGAGGGGGTGCGGCGCGAGCTCGCGGCGGCGGACCTGACGCTCACGCACTGGTGGACCGACGCCAGGGGGCGCTTCGCGCTGTCGCTCAGCACGGCGTCCTGAGCCGCCGGGGCCCGCGCGGTCGGCGGGCCCCGTGCCGTCAGTGGCCGTCGAGCTCCTCGGTGATCCGGCCGGAGGCCTTCCTGGCCGCGGCGGCCGGGTCGGCGCCGGCCAGGACCTTGGACATGTACGCCTTGATCGGGTTGTCGGCCTCGACGGCGGCCCACTCGGGGGACTTGGGGGTCGCCCGTCCGCGGGCGGCCCCCGCCGCCATCGCGGCGACCCCGGCCTCACCGGACACGGCGGAGGCGAGCGTCGTCTTGTTGGGGACGTAGTCCATCGTCCGCGCGAGTTCCTTCTGCCACTTCTCCCCGGCGAGCGCCTTGACGACCTCGACGGCGCCCTTGCGCTCGTCGGTGTTCTTGCGGACCACGAGGTCCGAGCCGCCGGTGAAGACCGTACCGAGCTTGCGCGCGCTCTTGCCCGGGATCGGGAAGTAGCCGAGCTTCCCCTTCAGCTGCGGGTTGCGCTCCTCGATCGCGCGCGCCGTGCCCGGCACCGCGATGATCTGCGCCACGTCGCCCTTGGCGAACACCCCGGCCTGCGGCGGGTGTTCCTCGTCGGCGTCCCGCGGTCCGTCGCCGAGCGCCTGGAGCCGGCGGTAGAAATCCATGCCGCGCAGCGCCGCCGGGGTGTCCAGGGTGCCGCGCCAGGTGCCGCCCTTGTCCTTGGCGAGGTCGCCGCCCTCGTCCCAGATGAATCCGGCGAGCGTGTACCAGTCCTGTCCGGCGAGGTAGATACCCTGGTTCACCCCGGAGTCGAGGCGGGTCGTGGCGGAGAGCCACTCCTGCCGGGTCTTCGGCGGCTGCTTGATCCCGGCCTGCGCGAAGAGGTCCTTGTTGTAGATGACGACGCGGTTGGCGGCGTACCACGGGATGCCGTACTGCGCGCCGTTGTAGCGCCCGGGCTCCGCGAGGCCCGGCAGCCAGTCCTCCATGCCGAGGTCGCGCGCGGACTCCAGCGTGAGGTCCTCCAGGCTGCGCTGGTCGACGTACTGGGCGATCTGGGTGTTGCCCACCTCGATGACGTCGGGTCCGTCGCCCTGCTTGAGGGCCGTCTGCACCTTCTCGCCGATGCCGGTCCACTCCTGGATGCGGATGTCCAGGTCGAGGTCGCCGTGCTGCTGCTCGAAGTCGTCCGTGAACCGCTCGATGAACGCGTCCGACGCGCTGCCCTTCATCAGCCACACCGTGACGGTGCTCTTGTCGTCCCCGCCGCCGGGCAGCGCGCCGCAGCCGGGCAGCAGGGCGGTGGCGGCGAAGGTCAGGGCAAGGGAGAGGGAGATGCGTCTCTGGCGCGCGTTCACGTCGGTCGCTTTCTGCCTGCGGACAGGCGGTGGGAAGAGCCCGACGTGGGGAAGAGCACGCGCTCGAACGGGTATGCGGGATTTTGGTATGGACCAGGGCGCAGGTCAAGAGGCCGACAAGGATCCGCGGCACTACCGTGGAGGGCACCGCACTGCCGCGGAGAGGAGAAGCCCCCTCATGTCCGAGCACACCTACCGGGTCACGGAGATCGTCGGCACCTCGCACGAAGGCGTCGACCAGGCCATCCGCAACGGCATCACGCGCGCCTCGCGGACGCTGCGCGGCCTGGACTGGTTCGAGGTCACGCAGGTGCGCGGCCATATCGAGGACGGCGAGATCAAGCACTACCAGGTGGGCCTCAAGGTCGGCTTCCGCCTGGAGGACGCGGACTGAAACACGCCGTCCCTCGCGTACGTCCCTCAGGCGCACCCTTCACGTGCGCTCAGGTACGGCCCTCCCGCTCCTGCGCGTCCTTGAGCGCCGCCGACTCCCGGGCCCAGCGCGCCCGCACCACCGTGAACCCGGCCCGCTCGGCGTCCTCGCACACCAGCTCGTCGTCGTCCACGAGCACGCGGATCTCGCGGTCGCGCGCGAGTCGGCGCAGGATCTCCAGCTTGGTGCGGCGGGCGGGCCGCCGGTCGTGGTCGCGGCGCATCCAGATCCGCCCCGTGGGCAGCCCCTGCGCGGCCAGCCACGCCACGGTGTCGGCGCGGCAGCGCTCGGGCCGCCCGGTGAGGTAGACGACCTCGCACTCCTCGGCGCTCTCCCGGGCGAGCGCGACCCCGCGCGGCAACGGCGGATCGTCCGGCGCCGCCGCGAAGAACGCGTCCCAGTCGCGGGGCTTGCGCTCCAGGAACCGCTGCCGGTGCGCGGTGTCCGCGAGGGTGCCGTCGAGATCGAACACGGCGAGGGGCCGCCGACTCGGCCCACCTGGTCTGTTGTCATCGATCACGCCCTCAGCCTACGGAGCCGTCACCGCTCTCGCGCAGCCGCTCGAAGCGTTCGAGGACCAGGCGTCCGCGCGGGGAGAGCCGGTACCCGACGGGGAGGCTCACCGTCAGGCCGTGCTCCTTCAGCGTCCGGACGTCCGCCTTGAAGCGCGGGGTCTCCCGGCTGACGAGGGCGGCCAGTTCGCCGGCGCGCACGCCCGGGTGGTCCCGGATCAGCTCCAGTACGCCGCGGGTCCAGGGGCCGCGTCTGCTGCGGGCGTCGATGCGCCGGAGCGCCGTGACGATCTCGTCGAGCTCCACCGCCGACAGGACGGTGTCCTCGCGCAGCCGGGCCCGCGGGTCCTCGCCGACGAGCCGAACGCCGACCCGGTAGAGCCGCCGGTCGTCGCCGGGCCGCTGGTCGGCGAGGAGTCCGGCCCGGTCGGCGAAGCCCGCGCGGTGCGCGTCCCGCTCGGAGACCTCCGCCTCCGTCACGGCCGTCACTTCGCCGATCTCCAGGACTCCGGCCTCGGTCCGCAGCCGGGTGCCGGGCCGTACGCCGGGCCTGCGCCAGCTCCGGAAGGCAAGATCGACCTGCCCGGACGCGATCTTCGCCAGTACGTCTCGCCTGAACAGCAACGGTGCCTCCATGGGTGGAGCTGGGCTGGCTCTGGGAGGGTAACGCCACTCCGTTCCTGGGAATCCTGGGGATCCATGAGCGTTGAACACAGGTGTGAGCTCAGTGATCGCATCCACCAGGTTCTCCGTCCTCGACCGGTCCCGTACCCGCGAGGGGCACGACGGTGCGCAGGCGCTGCGTGACACCGTCGGTCTCGCGCGGGAGCTCGAGGCGCTCGGCTATCACCGCTTCTGGGTGTCGGAGCACCACGGGGTGCCCGGTGTCGCGGGCTCCGCGCCGACGGTGCTCGCGGCGGCGGTCGCCGGGGCCACGCGCACCATCCGGGTCGGCACGGGCGGCGTGATGCTGCCGAACCATCAGCCGCTGGTCGTGGCGGAGCAGTTCGGGGTGCTCGAAGCGCTGTTCCCCGGGCGGATCGACATGGGGCTCGGGCGTTCCGTCGGGTTCACGGACGGCGTGCGCAAGGCGCTCGGCCGGGACAAGCACGCAGCGGAGGACTTCGCGGCGCAGCTCACCGAGCTGACGGACTTCTTCCACGGCACGTCGCCGACGGGGGCGCACGCGCGCCCCACGGAAGGGATGACCGTGCCCGCGTACGTCCTGGCGACCGGCGAAGGCGCCACGATCGCCGCGGACGCGGGCCTTCCGCTGGTGATCGGCGACCTCAAGGGCCGCGAGAAGATGCTGCGCGCCATCGACCACTACCGGACGTCCTTCACGCCGTCCCCGTGGGCGGCGGAGCCGTATGTGATCGTCGCGGGCACCGTCGCCGTCGCGCACTCCGAGGAGGCGGCGCGCCGGCTCCTGGTCCCGGAGGCCTGGTCGATGGCGCACTCGCGCACGCACGGCACGTTCCCGCCGCTCCCGCCCGCCGAGCGCGTCGCGGAGCTCGCGGCGACGGGCGCCATGACCGACAAGGAGCGGCGCCTCTACGAGTCGGGGCTCCAGGGCCACATCCACGGCACGGAGGACCAGGTCGGCGACGCCCTGGAGGCGCTGATCAAGGACAGCGGCGCCCAGGAGGTCCTGGTGACCACCAGCACGTACGACCGCGAGGGCTTGCTGGACTCCTTCCGGCGCCTGGCCCGGGTGGCGGGCCTGGCACGGCCCCGGGTGGCGGGCCCTGAGCGGCCCCGGGTGGCGCGCACAGCCCAGGCCTAGAATCTTGGGGTTTACCCCCGACCCGCGCACGGAGCCCGCCCATGCACAGCCCTCACCTCCACGACCACGACCCTTTCGTACGGGTCAGGGGTGCCCGCGAGCACAATCTGCGCGGTGTGGACGTGGACATTCCGCGGGACGTCCTCGCGGTCTTCACCGGAGTCTCCGGCTCCGGAAAGTCCTCGCTCGCCTTCGGGACGATCTACGCCGAGGCGCAGCGGCGCTACTTCGAGTCGGTCGCCCCGTACGCGCGCCGCCTGATCCACCAGGTGGGCGCCCCGCGGGTCCAGGAGATCACGGGCCTGCCGCCCGCGGTCTCGCTCCAGCAGCGCCGCGCGGCCCCGACGTCGCGCTCGTCCGTGGGCACGGTCACCACCCTCTCCAACTCGCTGCGCATGCTGTTCTCCCGCGCGGGCGACTACCCGCCGGGCGCGGAGCGGCTCGACTCCGACGCCTTCTCGCCCAACACGGCGGCGGGCGCCTGCCCCGAGTGCCACGGTCTCGGCCGGGTCCACCGCACCACCGAGGACCTCCTCGTCCCCGACCCGCACCTGTCCATCCGCGAGGGCGCGATCGCGGCCTGGCCCGGCGCCTGGCAGGGCAAGAACCTCCGCGACGTCCTCGACACCCTCGGCCACGACGTGGACCGCCCGTGGCGCGAGCTGCCGCAGGAGGAGCGGGACTGGATCCTGTTCACGGACGAGCAGCCGGTGGTGACGGTGCACCCGGTGCGCGAGGCGGGCCGCATCCAACGCCCGTACCAGGGCACGTACATGAGCGCGCGGCGCTACGTCATGAAGACGTTCTCCGACTCCAAGAGCCCGACGCTGCGCGCCAAGGCCGAGCGCTTCCTCGCGAGCGAGCCGTGCCCGGCGTGCGGCGGCAGCAGGCTGCGCCCGGAGGCGATGGCCGTCACGTTCGCGGGCCGCACGATCGCGGACCTCTCCGCGCTCCCCCTCTCCGACCTTGCCGACATCCTCGGGAGCGCGGGCGGTTCGGAGACCGCCCGCGTCCTGACCGCCGACCTCCTGGCCCGGATCGCGACGATCACCGAGCTCGGCCTCGGCTATCTCTCCCCCGACCGCGCGACCCCGACCCTCTCCCCCGGCGAGCTCCAACGCCTGCGCCTGGCGACGCAGTTGCGCTCCGGCCTCTTCGGTGTCGTGTACGTCCTCGACGAGCCGTCGGCGGGTCTGCACCCGGCCGACACCGAGTCCCTTCTGACGGTCCTCGACCGCCTCAAGGCGGCGGGCAATTCGGTCTTCGTGGTCGAGCACCACCTGGACGTGATGCGGCACGCGGACTGGATCGTCGACGTGGGCCCGCGCGCGGGCGAGCACGGCGGGCAGGTCCTGCACAGCGGCCCGGTGGCCGATCTGGCGGGGGTGGCGCAGTCGTCGACGGCCCGGTTCCTCTTCGGCCGCGAGCGACCTGCCGTACGTGAAGTGCGCGCACCCCGGGGCTGGTTGAAGGTCGGCCCGGTGACGCGGCACAACCTCCGTGACGTGACGGTCGAGCTGCCGCTGGGCGCGTTCACGGCCGTGACGGGGGTCTCCGGCTCCGGCAAGTCGACGCTCGTCGGCGAGATCACGGAGGAGCTGGCGGGCGTCGGCCGCCTGGTGTGCGTGGACCAGAAGCCGATCGGGCGCACGCCGCGGTCCAACCTCGCCACGTACACCGGCCTCTTCGACGTCGTGCGGAAGGTCTTCGCGGCGACCGACGAGGCGCGGGCGCGCGGGTACGGCGTCGGCCGCTTCTCCTTCAACGTCGCGGGCGGGCGGTGCGAGACCTGCCAGGGCGAGGGGTTCGTGAGCGTGGAGCTGCTCTTCCTGCCCAGTACGTACGCGCCCTGCCCCGACTGTGCGGGCGCCCGCTACAACCCCGAGACCCTCCAGGTCACCCACGGCGGCCGGAACATCGCCGAGGTCCTCGACCTGACCGTCGAGGCCGCCGCCGACTTCTTCGCCGACACCCCCGCCGTGCTGCGCAGCCTGCGCACGCTCCTCGACGTCGGCCTCGGCTATCTCCGCCTCGGCCAGCCCGCCACGGAGCTGTCCGGCGGCGAGGCCCAGCGCATCAAGCTCGCCAGCGAGTTGCAGCGGGTGCGGCGCGGTCACACCCTGTACCTCCTGGACGAGCCCACCACCGGGCTTCACCCCGCCGATGTCGAGATCCTCGTGGGGCGGCTGCACGAGCTCGTCGACGGGGGGAATTCCGTGGTGGTCGTCGAGCACGACATGGCCGTGGTGGCCGGGGCGGACTGGGTGGTGGATCTTGGGCCTGGGGGTGGGGCGGACGGGGGCCGCGTGGTGGCCGCCGGGCCTCCGGAGGAGGTTGCGGGGGCGGAGGGGAGTCGGACGGGGGTGTATCTGGGGCGGGCACTGCGGGGGTAGGTGCCTCGCGGGTGGCGCCCCAGGCCCGCCCCTTCACCGAAACCAGGGGCTGCCGCCCCTGGCACCCC
>NZ_JBHYJH010000198.1:0-14809 GCF_042740445.1 Streptomyces sp. NPDC059003
GCGAAGCGCGGAAAGAAGGGGTCCTAGGGGCGGAGCCCCTAGTTTCGGGAAGGGGCGGGACTGGGGCGCCTCGTGTGAACGTACAAAGTCGCACCGCCTCCCCCCTGGACACCCGAACAAACCCCACCGCGTCACCCGGCTAGGCTGACCCCCGTGAAGGTCCTTGTCATCGGCGGCGGCGCCCGCGAACACGCCCTGTGCCGCTCCCTGTCCCTCGACCCCGCGGTCACCGCCCTGCACTGCGCCCCCGGCAACGCCGGCATCGCGGACGTGGCCGAGCTGCACCAGGTCGACGCCCTCGACGGCGCCGCCGTGGCCGGGCTCGCCGCGGAGCTCGGCGCGGAGCTCGTCGTCGTCGGGCCGGAGGCGCCGCTCGTCGCCGGGGTCGCCGACGCCGTGCGCGCCGCGGGCATCCCGTGCTTCGGCCCGTCCAAGGAGGCCGCGCGCCTCGAAGGGTCCAAGGCGTTCGCGAAGGACGTGATGGCGGGCGCCGCGGTGCCCACGGCCCGTTCGTACGTCTGCACAACGGCCGAGGAGATCGACGAGGCGCTCGACGCCTTCGGCGCCCCGTACGTGGTCAAGGACGACGGCCTCGCCGCGGGCAAGGGAGTCGTCGTCACGAGCGACGTCCAGCGGGCCAGGGAGCACGCGCTCGCCTGCGGGCGCGTGGTCATCGAGGAGTTCCTCGACGGCCCGGAGGTGTCGCTCTTCGCCGTGACCGACGGCGAGACGGTCGTGCCGCTGCGCCCCGCCCAGGACTTCAAGCGCGCCCTCGACGGCGACGAGGGGCCCAACACCGGTGGCATGGGCGCCTACTCGCCGCTGCCGTGGGCCGACCCGAAGCTCGTCGACGAGGTCCTGCAGACGGTCCTCCAGCCCACCGTCGACGAGCTGCGCCGCCGCGGCACCCCCTTCTCCGGGCTGCTCTACGCGGGGCTCGCGATCACCAGCCGCGGCGTGCGGGTCATCGAGTTCAACGCCCGCTTCGGCGACCCCGAGACGCAGGTCGTCCTCGCCCGCCTCAGGACCCCGCTCGCGGGCGTCCTGCTCGCCGCCGCGAACGGCACGCTCGCCGACCTGCCCCCGCTGCGCTGGAGCGACGACGCGGCCGTCACCGTCGTCATCGCCTCGCACAACTACCCGGGCACCCCCCGCACCGGCGACCCCATCGAGGGCCTCGCCGAGGTCGCGGAGCGGGACGCCCCGCACGCGTACGTGCTGCACGCCGGGACCAGGAGCGAGGGCGACGCGGTCGTCAGCGCGGGCGGCCGCGTCCTGTCGGTGACGGCGACCGGCACCGACCTCGCGCAGGCCCGCGAGCGGGCGTACGCCGCGGTCTCCCGCATCCGGCTCGACGGCTCCCAGCACCGCTCGGACATCGCGGAGAAGGCCGCGGACGAGGCCCCCGGGCAGATCTAGGCGTACGGAGGCCGTGACGTAACGTAACGCCATGGCCTCCACTCGTCGCGCATCCCAGCGGCCCCGTCTGCTCTACGTCACCGACCTCGCGTACGAGGCCCGCGGGCGGCGCTACTGCGACGAGGACATCCAGCTCTCCGACCGGCTGCGCGACGACTTCGACGTCGCCCTGTGCCACCCGCTGGACGCCGCCGCGCTGATGGACGGCTTCGACCTCGTCGTCGTACGCAACAGCGGGCCCGTCCTCCACTACCAGGAGGCGTACGACGCCTTCCGCGACCGCGCGCTGCGTGACGGCGTACGCGTCTACAACGAACTGACCGGCCGCGCCGACATGGCGGGCAAGCAGTACCTGCTCGACCTGACCGCCGCCGGCCTCCCCGTCATCCCGACCGTCGACCGCCGCGCGGACCTCGGGCTGCTGCCGCCGGCCGAGTCCTACGTGGTCAAGCCGAAGCTGGGCGCGGACTCCATCGGGCTGCGGTTCGTGGGCCGTGCGGAGCTCGCGGAGGTCGCGGAGCTCGACCTGGAGCCGGGCGGCGTGCTGGTGCAGCCGCACGTCGACTTCCGCTACGAGGTGTCGTTCTACTTCATCGACGACGCCTTCCAGTACGCGCTGTACGCCCCGCACCCCGACCGGCGCTGGCAGCTGGAGCCGTACGCTCCGACGGACGCCGACCTGGACTTCGCGCGGCGGTTCGTCGACTGGAACACCATGGCGCACGGCATCCAGCGCGTCGACGCGTGCCGGGCGCCGGACGGTGAGCTGCTCCTGGTCGAACTGGAAGACCTCAATCCGTATCTCTCGCTCGACCTCGTCGGCGAGGAGGTCCGGCGGACGTTCGCCCGGACCCTCTCGGCGTCCCTGATGAAGCTGACGCAGCGGGTGAGCTTTACCCAAAGCCATTCCATCGAGTGACCGCTGGCCCATCCGGCTGACGCTGACCACCCGCCCAACTAGGGTTCGGCGCAGGCGTTCCGGCACCCAGAAGCCAAACAGCCCACCGGCATTGCGATGTCAGTGGCGGGTGCCACAGTGGGGGAGTGAGCAACGCCATCGACATGCGCCGTCGGCTCCGGCCGCCGGCCGAGCCGTAGAGGCAGCAGGGGGTGACTTCGGTCGTGTCAGGGATGGGTGTGGAGGCGGGCGCGCAGGCCGCGCGCTCCCAGGCCCTCGCCGTGCTGCGCATCCGCAGCAGGGCGTTGGCCGTCGCCCTGCTGCCCGCGGCCGTCGCCGTCGTGCTGCTCGCCGCCACGGTCACGGGGCATGTCGGGGGCGCGAGTTGGGCCGCCGCGCGCTGGGCCGTGACGGGTCTCGCCGTGCTCGTGCTGCTCGCCGCCGGGGTCGTCGCGCTCGTCGTCGCCCGCGCCAGACCCGCCGTCAGCCCGACGGTCCCGATCACCGAGGCCGCGGCCCCCGACCTGTACCGCCTGGTGCGGGACCTGGCCGACCGCCTGGACGTGCCCGCGCCCTCGGCCATAGCGCTCACCCCGGACTGCGACAGCTGGCTGGAGGACCGCACCCATCCGGCCCACGCCGCGGACAGCGGCGAGCCGTCTCCCTTGCGGGGCGCCGACGGGGAGGAGCCGGACGGCCTCGAGGCGGCCCGGGGGATACGCGGCGTCCGCGCGCCCCAGCGCAGGGTCCCCGCCGCCCCCGTGCTCGTCATCGGCTCGCCCTTCCTGTGGTGGATGCGGGTCGGCGAGCTGCGCGCCGTCCTCGCCCCGGTCGTCGCGGGTACGGGACCCTCCGCGCACCCGGACATAGCGGCGGCCCGCCGTTTCGTACGCGGCCTCGACGCCGCCGTCGCCGTCACCTCCGCCCCCGGCCGCGGGCCGCTCGCGCGGGGCGTCCTCGGCGGGGTCGGCTGGGTGGTCCGGCTGCTCCTGCGCGGCTGCCGCGTGCACGCCGCCGAGATGGAGCGGGGCGTCGCGGCGGCGGCCGCCGAGCGCGCCCAGTCCGTGGACTACGGCGTGCGGATCGTCGCCCAGGAACAGGTCGGGCTCGCCTACGCGGGCTGGGACCGGCTCCTGACCCGGGTCGCGCTGCCCGCCTGGCGCATGGGCCGGTGGCCCTCGCGGCTCGACGCGGGCGTGGTCTCCGCGCTCACCGAGCTCTCCCGCAGGGACCGCCTCGCCGAGGGCTTCGCCTCCCGGCTCGGCGAGCGCCCCGCGTGCGACCTCCTGGAAGAGCCAGGCGTCGTCGACGAGGCGGCCTCGCTGCTCGCCGCCCGCCTCTTCCACGGCGGCCCCGCCGAGTCCGGCCCCGGCTGGGCGCCGGTGGCCTGGCAGGAGTATCCGGACGAGGTCGTCGACCGCAAGTGGCGCACGGACGCGGCCCGGCTCCACCGCGTCCTCGACGCGCTCGGCGTCAGCCGCTCCACCGACCCGACGGCCCCCGACCCCAAGGGCCCGACCCTGGGCCGCGTCCTGGACCACCTGACGGACCCGGAGGCGGAGGCACGGGGTGTTGGCGCCGAGGCCAACGACGGGGGTGAGCTGGGCTGTGGTTCTGGGGGATCTGAGGGATCCGAGGGTTCTGAGGGATCTGACGGCTGTGACGGTCCTGATGGTCCTGATGGCTCGGGTGGCTTCGACGGCTCCAGCGTCTCCAGTGGCTTTGCTGGTCCGGATGGCTCGGATGGCTCGGATGGCTCGGATGGCTTCGGTGGCTTCGGCGGTTCTGGTGGTCCTGATGGCTCCGACGGCCGTGGTGGCCTGCTCGCCGCCGGGTTGAGCGCCGAGATCGCCCGCGAGGAGGCCGCAGCGCCGGCCAGGCCCGCCCCGGCCGGTCAGGGTCCGGACGACGCGCTCTGGGACGACCGGGCGCTCCCGCTGTTCCCGCTCCAGCCGCCCCGCACCGGCAGGGAGCTGCTCGCCGACCACGTCACGGCGATGGTGTGCTGCGCGGCGGTCGACACGGCGGGGGCGGCGCCCGGCCTCGACTGGCTGGACGGCCCCGCGCTCCTGATGGACGGCGAGCGTGCGGCCGACCTCGCGCCGCGGGTGCTCACGCTGGTGGAGGACGGTGACGCGGGGCCCCTCCGGGCCTGGCTGACGGACCTGGGCGTACGCCCAGAGAAACCGATCCGCCTCGTCTGACGTCGTTTCCCGCCGCGGAGCGGCGGGCCGGAGGCGCATCCGACCTGGTTCGGCGTATGGGCGGGGCGGGTGCGGCTGAGGTGGCAGGGACGGGACAGGCGGTGAGCCATCGGCGCGGTGAGGGGTCGGCGTGGGGCACCCGATCCCCGCTCGCCCCCGGAGGGAAACGTTCCGGTCGCGTCAATTCGCGACGAACGGTGACGGGCCGCGTGCGTAATGTGATGTGCTGGGACCGGTAGCTGACAACGCCACGCCGACAGCACCACGCCGACAGCACCGCGTACAGCGCCACGCAGTGGACGACCCGCAGCAGCACCACGCAGTGGCACCGCACCCCACACCGTGGAAGCGACCACCACGCAGGGGAAGGCCCGCCGCCCGCGGCGGGCACCGCCTCCGCCCCGGCGCAGAGGCACCGATCAGTCGGGGGAGCGAGGGAGGGGACGTAATCGCCATGGGACCGGAGCCGATCCGCCGCTGGGAGTCGGGCGCGCTCGCTCACGCCGTGACCGACCCCTTCGGCCAGGGCCCGCTGCCCTGGCTCCGCGGCGCGGAGCACTACTTCGACGACACGGGCCAGGTCGTTCCCTGGTACGTGGACATGGACGCGGACCACCCCCCGGCCGCGGGGGCGAGGGGACCGGCGGTCCCGGCCCCACGGCCGGGCGGCGGCCCCCGCACCGCCGACGACGTACACCGCCAGATCAAGGGCTTCACGAGCACGGGCGCCGCCGCTCCGGGCGAGGCGATCGACTTCCACATCACGGTCGACCCGCCGCAGCAGTTCAGCGTGGACATCTACCGCATCGGCCACTACGGCGGCGACGGCGCCGCCCAGATCACCACGAGCCCCCGGCTCGCGGGCATCGTCCAGCCGCCCCCGCTCGCCGCCGACCGCACGGTCTCCTGCCACCACTGGTGGCTGTCCTGGCGCCTGCAGATCCCGAGCTACTGGAACGTGGGCGCGTACGTCGCGGTCCTCACCACCGTCGACGGCTACCGCTCCCACGTCCCCTTCACGGTCCGCGACAGCCTCCCCGAAGCCCTCGGCGAGATCGGCGAGTCCCCGTCCGCCGACCTCCTCGTCCTCCTGCCGGACATCACCTGGCAGGCGTACAACCTGTATCCGGAGGACGGCCGCACGGGCGCGAGCCTGTACCACGCGTGGGACGAGCACGGCCGGCTCCTCGGCGAGAGCGAGGCTGCGGTCACGGTCTCCTTCGACCGCCCGTACGCGGGCGCGGGCCTGCCCCTGCACGTGGGCCACGCCTACGACTTCATCCGCTGGGCCGAGCGCTACGGCTACGACCTCGCGTACGCCGACGCCCGCGACCTGCACGCGGGCCGCATCGACCCCACCCGCTACCGGGGCCTGGTCTTCCCCGGCCACGACGAGTACTGGTCGGTCGCGATGCGCCGCACCACGGAGCTGGCCCGCGAGCACGGCACGTCCCTGGTCTTCCTGTCCGCCAACACCATGTACTGGCAGGTGGAGTTGGGCCCGTCCCCGTCCGGCGTCCCCGACCGCCTCCTGACCTGCCGCAAGCGCCACGGCCCCGGGAAGGCCGCGCTGTGGCGGGAGATCGACGTCCCCGAGCAGCAGCTGATGGGCATCCAGTACGCGGGCCGGGTGCCGGAGCCGCATCCGCTCATCGTCCGCAACGCCGACCACTGGCTGTGGGAGGCGACCGGCGCGCACGAGGGCGACCCCGTCGAGGGCCTGGTCGCGGGCGAGGCCGACCGCTACTTCCCGCGCACGGCCCTGCCGGAGCACCAGGACCGCATCCTGCTCGCCCACTCCCCGTACGAGGACGGCGAGGGCACGGTCCGCCACCAGGAGACGTCCCTCTACCGCGCCCCGTCCGGCGCCCTCGTCTTCGCGTCGGGCACCTTCGCCTGGTCACCGGCGCTCGACCGCCCCGGCCACGTCGACGCCCGGGTCCAGCGCGCCACCGCCAACCTCCTCGACCGCATCTGCAAGCGCGACTGACCGCATCCGCAAGCGCGACTGACCGCGACCGACACCCGCTCGCACACCGACGCGCACACCGGCTCGCACACCCACCCGTCGCGACTCGGCCAACCCTTGGCCAAGACCACTCCCCGCATACGGGAGAATCGGAGCACTTGGACAGAACCACGGGGAGGAA
Organism: Streptomyces sp. NPDC059003; assembly: GCF_042740445.1. Classification (NCBI taxonomy): domain Bacteria; kingdom Bacillati; phylum Actinomycetota; class Actinomycetes; order Kitasatosporales; family Streptomycetaceae; genus Streptomyces; species Streptomyces sp. NPDC059003. Next base: position 6,672 of record NZ_JBHYJH010000198.1, read on the forward strand.
CCGTGTCCGGATTCGTCGAAAAGCCCGAGCCGATCCAGGTTCCGGGCCTGGTGCATCTGCACACCGGCAAGGTGCGCGAGCTGTACCAGAACGAGGCGGGCGACCTCGTGATGGTCGCCAGCGACCGCATGTCCGCCTACGACTGGGTGCTGCCGACCGAGATCCCCGACAAGGGCCGCGTCCTGACCCAGCTGTCGCTGTGGTGGTTCGACCAGCTCGCCGACCTGGTCCCGAACCACGTCCTCTCCTCCGACCTGCCGGCGGGTGCGCCCGCGGACTGGGCGGGCCGGACGCTGGTCTGCAAGCGCCTGGAGATGGTCCCGGTCGAGTGCGTCGCCCGCGGCTATCTGGCGGGCTCGGGCCTGCTCGAGTACGAGGAGAGCCGCACGGTCTGCGGCCTCGCCCTGCCCGAGGGCCTCACCGACGGCTCGGAGCTGCCCGCGCCGATCTTCACGCCCGCCACGAAGGCGGCGGTCGGCGACCACGACGAGAACGTGAGCTACGAGGAGGTGGCCCGCCAGGTCGGCGCGGAGACCGCCGCCCAGCTGCGCCAGCTGACCCTCGCGGTCTACGGCCGGGCCCGTGACGTCGCCCGCGAGCGCGGCCTGATCCTCGCGGACACCAAGTTCGAGTTCGGCTTCGACGGTGCGGACCTGGTGCTCGCCGACGAGGTCCTCACGCCGGACTCGTCCCGCTTCTGGCCCGCCGACCAGTGGCAGCCGGGCCGCGCGCAGGCGTCGTTCGACAAGCAGTACGTGCGCAACTGGCTGACCTCGCCCGCCTCCGGCTGGGACCGCAAGAGCGAGCAGCCGCCCCCGCCGCTGCCGCAGGACGTGGTGGACGCCACGCGCGCGAAGTACGTGGAGGCGTACGAGCGCCTGACCGGGACGACCTGGCCGTAGGCCCCGGCCCCAAGGGCACGACGAAGCCCCCCGGTTCCAGGAACTGGGGGGCTTCACTTGAGCGGACGACCAGGTTCGAACTGGCGACCTCAACCTTGGCAAGGTTGCGCTCTACCAACTGAGCTACGTCCGCGCTGCGCCGTGGCGCGATAGCTACTATACCCAACCTCGCTCGCGTGCGAGACGCACCGCGGCGTGCCGGTTCTCCGCCCCGATCTTGGTGGCCGCCGACGAGAGGTAGTTGCGGACGGTGCCCTGGGACAGCGCGGCCCGCTCGGCGATCTCCGCGACGGGCGCTCCGTCGGCGGCGAGTTCGAGCACCTCGGCCTCGCGCGCGGTCAGCGGGGAGTCCCCGGCGGAGATCGCGTCGGCGGCCAACTCCGGGTCGACGTAGCGGTTTCCGGCGTGGACGGTGCGGATGATCTCCGCGAGGCGCTGGGCGCTGACCGTCTTCGGGACGAACCCCCGCACGCCGACCGCGAGCGCCCGCTTGAGGTGCCCGGGCCGGCCGTGACTGGTCACGATCATGGTGCGGCAGCCGGGGAGTTCGTCCCGCAGGGATGTGGCGACACTCACACCGTCGGCGCCCGGCATCTGCAGATCGAGCACGGCGACGTCGGGCCGGTGGGCGCGTGCCATGGCGAGCGCCTCGGGCCCGGACGCGGCCTCGGCGACGACCACGAGGTCGTCCTCCAGGCCGAGCAGGGCGGCGAGCGCGCCCCGGATCAGATGCTCGTCGTCGGCGAGCAGCACGCGCACGGTCGTCATGACGCTCTCCCTTCCCGTACGAGTTCGCCGAGGTCGCTCAGAGCCGGGGCCGTACGGAGTTCCCCCTGGGCCAGCGGCACCCGCGCCGTGAGCCGGAAGCACCCCTCCGCCGCCCCGTACTCCAGCGTGCCGTCGACGGCGGCGAGCCGTTCCCGCAGGCCGGTGAGCCCGGACCCGCCCGGCGCCGTGGCGGTGCCGGGCGGCGCCCCGTCGTTCTCGATGGTCAGGGCCGTACGCCCGTCCGTCACCGACAGCGTGATGGCGCAGTGCGCGGCGTCGCCGTGCCGCAGCACGTTCGTCGTGCCCTCCCGCACCACCCAGCCGAGCGCCGACTGCACGGCCGCGGGCAGGCCGGCGGGCGACCCGCTGACCCGGCACGTGATCCCGGCGGCCTCGAGGACGCCCTGCGCCCCGGCGAGTTCCGCGCCGAGCTCGGCCGCGCGGTAGCCGCGTACGACCTCCCGTATCTCCCGCTGGGACTGCTGCGCGATGCGCTGCACCTCGACCATCTGGTCCACCGCCTCGGGGCGGCCGCGCCGGGCGAGCTGCACGGCGAGCTCGCTCTTGAGCGCGATGACGGCGAGGTTGCGCCCCATCACGTCGTGCAGATCGCGCCCGAAGCGCAGCCGTTCCTCGGCGACGGCGAGCCGGGACTCGACCTCGCGGGCCCGGTCGGCCTCCCACATCACGGCCAGGGTCCAGGCGCCGCACCGCGTGCTGAGCAGCGCGACACCGGCGCCGAACGCGACGAGCACCGCGACGCCGAGCAGCCGCCCGTCGTGCATGCCGACCGCCGCGTAGCCGCCCACGGCGACCACCTCCATGACGGCGAAGCGGACGGCGAAGTCCCGCAGCGGCACGGCGAAGGCGAGCGCCTCGCAGTGCGATATGACGAGGAAGGCGGTGGCGAAGCCGATCATGCCGTCCTCGACGCCGTCCACGGCCTGGAGCGCGAAGGCGAGGCCGAACATGGCCACCAGGAGGCCGCGGGACACGGCGAGGTCGCGCGTCGGGCGCTCGCCGCGCCCCAGATAGTGGTCGAGGGCGCGGCGCAGGCTGCGGTTGACGTGCAGGCACTGCACGGCGGCCGTGGTGATGAACGCCCAGCCGAGCACCTGCGCCGCCGCCCCGGGCCGCAGGCTCAGGCCGAGGGGCATGGAGCCCCAGCTCAGGAAGAACAGCCAGGGCAGGCAGTGCCACATGATCACGGACTGGAACTCGACCCGTTCGATCTTGCTCCGGTCGCGCCAGGCGCGCTGCAGGCCCCCTATCCGGCCGACCACTCGATCCCCTCCCACGGTCCGTCCGATGGATCTCCGCGGCGTCGCGGCCCTAGCGCCGCGGCTCCCAGCGGAACCATCGCCGTACAGCAAACACGCCGATCGCGGTCCAGGCCACCGCGGTCGCGAGGGCGCGCAGCGCTTCCGCCGCGGACAGGTGCCCGGTCCAGCCGCCTCGGATGAGCTCGACCACGGGCGACAGCGGAAGCAGTTCGGCGACGGACGCGACGCCGTCCGGCATGACTTCGAGCGGCATGAACGTGCCCGAGCCGATCATCGAGACGAGCAGCAGCGGCATGGCCGCGACCTGCGCGCTCTCCACGCTCCGGCTGAAGCCCGACGTGGCGGCGGCGAGCAGCGGCCACATCACGAGGCCGATGAGCAGCCCGAGCACGGCGTAGTGCGGCGCGCTCGGCGCGCCCACGTCGAGCAGCGCGACGCAGGCGCCGATCAGGACGAGGCTCTGTACGAGGCCGATGGCGACGGACGGCAGCGCGGCACCCGCGAGGATCTCCGCGTCCCGCACCTCACCGGTGCGCAGCCGTTTCAGTACGAGCTCCTCGCGCCGCGCCGCGTACACGCTGACCAGCGCCGAGTACACGGCGAAGAGCAGCGAGAAGCCGATCGCGGCGGGCAGCACGACGGAGCCGACCGACAGGCCGGTGCCCTTCAGGTCCATCTCCTGGGCCGCCGAGTGCAGGCTGACCGGCAGCACGAGGGGCACGGTGAGCGCCGCGAACAGCGTGCCCTTGCTGCGCCCGAGCAGCGTCAGCTCGGCGCGCGCGAGCGCCCGCATGCGCCCGGCGGGGGTGGTGGTGGAGCGGCCGGTCCCGGTCCGCGTCATGGTCGCGGTGCCGCTCATGCCGCCTTCTCCCCGGACGTCACAAACTCGTCGGCCTCGTACGTCACTTCACTCTCTCGGTCACTATTCGCCCTATTCGACCTATTCGACCCACTTGCCTCTCGTGCTATCCGTAGGAACGCCTCCTCCAGGGACGCGGCCCGCACGTCGAGCCCGCGCAGCTCCAGGCGGGAGCGCTCGGCCCATACGAGCAGGGCGGTCGCGGCGCGCTGGAGTTCGTCGGTCCGCAGCCGCACGGTCCGGCCGGTCAGTTCGTGCCCGGTCACGCCGAGTTCGGGGAGCGGGGGCAGGTCGCCGAGGTGGTAGCCGTCGGGCAGCTCGAAGGAGATGTGCGACGGCTGGGCGGCGACGACGTCGGCGACGCGGCCGGCGGCGGCGATGCGGCCCTCGTGCAGGATGGCGAGGCGGTCGGCGAGCTGTTCGGCCTCTTCCAGGTAGTGCGTGGTGAGCAGCACGGTGGTGCCGTTGTCGCGCAGGGCGCGGACCAGTTCCCAGGTCTCGCGGCGCCCTTCGACGTCGAGTCCGGTGGTCGGCTCGTCGAGGAACAGCACGTCGGGGTCGCCGATGAGCGCCATCGCGAGGTCGAGCCGCCGCTTCTCGCCGCCGGACAGCTGCTTGACGCGTACGCCGCCGCGCTTGCCGAGTCCGACGGTGTCCAGGGCTTCGCCGACGGGCCGGGCACCGCTGGTGCACCCGGCCCACATGCGCGCGGTCTCGGCGACGGTGAGCTCGGAGGGGAAGCCGCCCTCCTGGAGCATCACGCCGATGCGGGGCCGTACCGCGGCCCGTTCGGTGTACGGGTCGTGCCCGAGCACGCGTACGCGGCCCGCGGCCGGTGCCGCGAGTCCTTCGAGGAGCTCGACGGTGGAGGTCTTGCCCGCGCCGTTCGTGCCGAGAAGAGCGAAGAGTTCACCGCGGGCCACGGTGAACGAGATCCCCCGGACCGCCTCAAAACCGCCCGCGTAGGTGCGCCGCAGATCGGTGACGTCGATCACTTGGTCAGTCATGGCCCCAGCGTCTCCCGGTGCCGGGTGCGGGGGCAGTGCGCGCTGTCACGGCTCGGCATGACAAATGTCAGATGCGGGTGGGCGCACGACAAAGGCCCCGGTCACGAGGACCGGGGCCTTGATCTCTGAGCGGACGACCAGGTTCGAACTGGCGACCTCAACCTTGGCAAGGTTGCGCTCTACCAACTGAGCTACGTCCGCGCTGCCTCCGACCGGCTCTCACCGATCGACGCGAGCACCAGCTTACCGCACCCGGATGGGTGGTCGGTGAGCGATGCAGAGCGGGTGACAGGAATTGCACACTGCGCCTTCCTCCTGGAAGGAGGATGTTCTGCTACTGAACTACACCCGCAAGATTCCTCGGGGTTTCGGCCTTTCGGCCTTGCCCCTCGGCGTGCTCCAGACTCTAGCGGACGATCAGGGGTGCAATGCAAGTCGGTTGCGCGGCGCCGCGGTCGACGGGGCATCTCCCACCCGCCCGCCCGCTTCTGCCCCCACGGCGGGTGGACGCCCCCTGCGGGGCTTGCCCACCGCCGGCGTCTGCGGGTCTCCGCCGGGCATCTCCCGCCCGCCCGCCCGTTTCTGCCCCCACGGCGGGTGGACGCCCCCTGCGGGGGTTGCCCGCCGTCGGCGTCTGCGGGTTCGCGTCGGGCATCTCCCACCCGCCCGCCCGTTTCTGCCCTCCCAGGGGGTGGGCGTCTCTTGTGGGGGCGGGGCTTCGTCGGCGGCTGCGGGGCGGTCGCGCCGGGGGCGAGGGGCATGGGTGGGCGGGTGGGGAGGAGCCGCGCGGCGGCGGGACGGCTGCCGGAGCCGGGCGCGCGGCCCGGCCCGTCGGTTACCCCGGGGGCGAGGGTCGCGGGCGGGTGGGTGGGTGAACGAGCCGCGCAGCGGCGAGGCCGGTTGCCGCGGGCCGCCCAAGGCCACCGCGCCCTCAGTTCGCCGCTTCGAACGCCTCGTACACCTTCTTCGGGATCCGCCCCCGCGGCGGCACGTCCAGCTGGTGCGACCGCGCCCAGGCCCGCACCGCGGCCGGGTCCGGCGTCACCGCCGTGTGCCGGAAGGCCTTGCCGGACTTCGACTGCTTGCGGGCCGCGCCCAGGTAGGGGGCGAGCACCTTGCGAAGTTTCTCGGCATTGGATTCGTTGAGGTCGATCTCGTACGACTTCCCGTCGAGACCGAAGGCGACCGTTTCCGCCGCTTCTGAGCCGTCGATGTCGTCATAGAGAGTGACCACGACACGCTGCGCCACGAATATCGGTCCTTTCGTGCGACGCCACCGCATATGACGTGCGGTGATGCCGACTGTCCGGCAGTTTTGGGACAAAGTATCGGCTATTGCCAATTCCTTTGTACAGTGCCTGGCATTGAATGGGGAAGCCTGCGAAAACCAACCGCGTGTTCCCGTGGCGGGATCCGGGGTAATGCGGGTCCGGCCGGTTGCTCAGCAGCGTGGCCGCGACGGGCGTCCGACGCAATGGTGAACTGTGATCTTTTCCAGGATTTTTCGCGGACGTGCCCCGCGTGACACCCGTACGACCAGGACGTTCGAGAGCCGACGTGACTGCCATCACGTATGTTGCTACGAATCTACGCGGGTAGAAATTTTGTGCAGGTAGTCTGAAGGAACCTGCTCGGGCGGCACGTCAGCCGCATACGCCAGCAGCACACGCAAGCACCACACACCGGGAGTGCCAGTGGCACGCGTCGTAGTCGACGTCATGCTCAAGCCGGAGATCCTCGACCCCCAGGGACAGGCGGTGCAGCGTGCACTGCCGCGCCTCGGATTCCAGGGCATCTCCGATGTACGTCAGGGAAAGCGCTTCGAACTCGAAGTGGACGGGCCGGTGGACGACGCCGCGCTCGCCCGTATCCACGAGATGGCGGAAACCTTCCTCGCCAACACCGTGATCGAGGACTTCGTCGTAAAGGTGGAAGAGCCCGCGGCGGGAGGGGAGAAGTGACAGCCCGAATCGGAGTCGTCACTTTTCCGGGAACCCTCGACGACCGTGACACGCAGCGCGCCGTGCGCGTCGCGGGCGCGGAGGCCGTGCCGCTGTGGCACCGGGACAAGGACCTCAAGCAGGTCGACGCCGTGGTGCTGCCCGGAGGCTTCTCCTACGGCGACTATCTGCGGGCCGGCGCCATCTCGCGTTTCTCGCCCGTCATGGAGTCGGTCATCGACCAGGCCAAGGCGGGAATGCCGGTCCTCGGCATCTGCAACGGCTTCCAGGTCCTGACCGAGACGCACCTGCTGCCCGGCGCGATGCTGCGCAACAACCACCTGCACTTCATCTGCCGTGACCAGAAGCTGCGGGTGGAGACGGACCGGACCGCCTGGACGTCCGACTACGAGGCGGGCCAGGAGATCTCCATCCCGCTGAAGAACATCGACGGCCGCTACGTCGCCGACGAGCGCACCCTCGACATGCTGGAGGCCGAGGGCCGCGTCGCCTTCCGCTACCTGGACGTGAACCCGAACGGCTCGCTGCGCGACATCGCGGGCATCACGAACGAGGCCGGCAACGTCGTCGGCCTCATGCCGCACCCCGAGCACGCGGTCGAGCCGCTGATCGGGACCGGCCGCACGGACGGCCTGGGATTCTTCACCTCGATCCTGAAGAAGCTGGTGGACGCCCGATGACCCTGGACACCGTCAAGCACGCGACGGAGACCCCCGAGTCCGCGCAGCCGTGGAAGGAACTCGGCCTCAAGGAGGACGAGTACGCCCGGATCAGGGAGATCCTCGGCCGCCGTCCCACCGGCGCCGAGCTCGCCATGTACTCCGTCATGTGGTCCGAGCACTGCTCGTACAAGAGCAGCAAGGTGCATCTGAAGCAGTTCGGCGAGAAGGTCCCCGACAACGACGCGATGCTCGTCGGCATCGGTGAGAACGCGGGCGTCGTCGACGTCGGCCAGGGCTACGCGGTCACCTTCAAGGTCGAGTCGCACAACCACCCGTCGTACATCGAGCCCTACCAGGGCGCCGCCACCGGCGTCGGCGGCATCGTGCGCGACATCCTCGCGATGGGCGCGCGCCCGGTCGCGGTCGTGGACCCGCTGCGCTTCGGCGCCGCCGACCACCCCGACACCAAGCGCGTCCTGCCGGGCGTCGTCGCGGGTATCGGCGGCTACGGCAACTGCCTGGGCCTGCCCAACATCGGCGGCGAGGTCGTCTTCGACTCCTGCTACCAGGGCAATCCGCTGGTCAACGCGGGCTGCATCGGCGTCATGAAGCACGAGGACATCCACCTCGCGAAGGCCTCGGGCGCGGGCAACAAGGTCATCCTGTACGGCGCCCGCACGGGCGGCGACGGCATCG
>NZ_JBHYJH010000199.1:0-14781 GCF_042740445.1 Streptomyces sp. NPDC059003
CGCTCGGGCAGATGGCGCGCGACGAGATCGGCCCGTTCGGCGGGGCCGCGGCGCTGCTCGCCGCCTTCGCCATCATGATCATCCTGCTCGGCGTGCTCGCCCTGGTGATCGTGAACGCGCTCGCCGAGTCGCCGTGGGGGACCTTCTCCATCGCGATGACCATCCCGATCGCCCTGTTCATGGGCTTCTACCTGAGGATCCTGCGGCCGGGCCGGGTCAGCGAGGTCTCCCTCATCGGCGTCGCCCTGCTGCTGCTCGCCCTGGTCGCGGGGCGCTGGGTCGCCGAGTCGTCCTGGGCGGAGGCGTTCACGCTCGCGCCCTCGACGCTGGTCATCTGGCTGGTGGCGTACGGCTTCATCGCCTCGATCCTGCCGGTGTGGATGCTGCTCGCGCCGCGCGACTACCTGTCGACATTCATGAAGATCGGCACGATCGTGCTGCTCGCGCTCGGTGTGGTCCTCACGCTGCCGACGCTGAAGATGGACGCGGTGACCGACTTCGCCTCGCGCGGCGACGGGCCCGTCTTCGCGGGCTCGCTCTTCCCGTTCGTGTTCATCACGATCGCGTGCGGCGCGCTCTCCGGCTTCCACTCCCTGATCTCCTCCGGTACGACGCCGAAGATGATCCAGAAGGAGACGCAGGTCCGGATGATCGGCTACGGCTCCATGCTGATGGAGTCGTCCGTGGCGATCATGGCCCTGGTGGCCGCATCCATCATCGACCCCGGCCTGTACTTCGCGATGAACGCGCCCGCGGGCGTCATCGGCGACACGGTCCAGGAGGCGTCGAAGGCCGTCGCGGGCTTCGGGTACTCCATCTCCCCCGACGACCTGGCGCGGGCCGCCGAGAACGTGGAGGAGAGCTCGCTGCTGTCGCGCACGGGCGGCGCGCCCACGCTCGCGATCGGCGTCTCGGAGATCTTCTCCAAGGTCACGGGCGACTCGCTGCGGGCGTTCTGGTACCACTTCGCGATCATGTTTGAGGCCCTGTTCATCCTCACCGCGCTCGACGCGGGCACGCGCGTGGGCCGGTTCATGCTCCAGGACATGCTGGGCAACGTCTACAAGCCCTTCAAGAACATCAGCTGGAAGCCGGGCCTCGTCCTCACCAGCGCCGCCGTGACCGGACTGTGGGGCTACTTCCTGTGGGTCGGCGTCCACGAGCCGCTCGGCGGCATCAACCAGCTCTTCCCGATCTTCGGCATCGCCAACCAGCTGCTCGCCGCCGTCGCCCTCGCCGTCTGCACCACCCTGCTCGTGAAGTCCGGGCGCCTCAAGTGGGCCTGGATCACCGGGGTTCCCCTCGTGTGGGACGCGACGGTGACGCTCACGGCGAGCTGGCAGAAGGTGTTCTCCAGCGACCCGCGCGTGGGCTTCTTCAAGCAGCGCTCGGTTTATCAGGACGCCATCGACGACGGCAAGGTCCTGCCGCCCGCCAAGTCCATGGACGACATGCACACCGTCGTCACCAACTCCACGGTGGACGGCGTCCTTTCGGCGGTGCTCGCGCTGCTCATCGTCATCGTGATCGCGGACGCGGCGCGCGTCTGCGTCCGGCACGTCCGCGACCCGCTGTCGTCGCGCCTGAGCGAGGCGCCGTTCGTGGAGTCGAAGCTGACGGCGCCCGCCGGGCTCTTCCCGACGAAGGACGAGAAGCTGGAGCTCACGTCGCAACGGGAGCGCACGCCATGAACCGGATGTCCCGCCTCGCGCGCGGAATTCGCTGGTACGTCAGGGAGTTGACCGACGAGTCGGCGTACGAGCGCTATGTGGCGCACCTGAGGAAGGAGCACCCCGCCGCGGTCGCGCCGAGCCGCCGCGCCTTCGAGCGGATGCGGACGCAGCGGCAGGAGTCGGACCCCCGCCAAGGGTTCCGCTGCTGCTGAGAGGGCATCACCCTCCGTCCGATATGCGGACAGGGGTTCCATACAGCGAGATCGTCACTTAGATTTCCCGCACGTTAAACACGGGATAAGTGAGTGAACGGAGCCGCGGTATGCCAGATGCGCCTGAAGTGCCGGTTGCGCCTGAGGGGAAACAGCCGGTGGTCACTCCGGTCCGCGTGATCGTCGCCCTCTGCCTCGTGGCGCCGTTCGTGGCCATGCTCTGGGTGAGCTCCTACGCGAAGACCGACCCGGCCTTCATCGGCATCCCGTTCTTCTACTGGTACCAGATGCTGTGGGTCCTGATATCGACCGCGCTCACGATGACCGCGTACAAGCTGTGGCAGCGCGACCAGCGCGCCCGTAAGGCCCTCACGGAAGGTGCGTCCCGGTGAACGACGGCGTCAACGGCGTCGCGCTCGCCGTCTTCATCTTCTTCTTCCTCGCGGTCACCGCCATGGGCTTCCTCGCGTCGCGCTGGCGCAGGGCCGAGAACGAGAACAGCCTCGACGAATGGGGCCTCGGCGGCCGCTCGTTCGGGACCTGGGTGACCTGGTTCCTGCTCGGTGGCGACCTCTACACGGCGTACACCTTCGTGGCCGTCCCCGCGGCGATCTACGCGGCGGGCGCCGCCGGGTTCTTCGCGGTGCCGTACACCATCCTCGTCTACCCGCTGATCTTCACCTTCCTGCCCCGCCTGTGGTCGGTCTCGCACAAGCACGGGTACGTGACCACGTCGGACTTCGTCCGGGGCCGCTTCGGCTCCAAGGGGCTCTCGCTCGCCGTCGCGGTCACCGGCATCCTCGCCACCATGCCGTACATCGCGCTCCAACTGGTCGGCATCCAGGCCGTCCTCGACGTGATGGGCGTCGGCGGCGGCGAGAACACCAACTGGTTCGTCAAGGACCTGCCGCTGCTCATCGCCTTCGGCGTCCTGGCCGCGTACACCTACTCCTCCGGCCTGCGCGCCCCCGCGCTGATCGCGTTCGTGAAGGACACCCTGATCTACATCGTGATCGTGGTGGCCGTCATCTACATCCCGATCAAGCTCGGCGGGTTCGACGACATCTTCCACGCGGCGAGCGAGAAGTTCTCGGCGACGAACGAGAAGACCGGCAAGCCCGTCGGGGCGCTCGTGCCGGGCTCCGCGGGCACCTGGACCTACGCCACGCTCGCGCTCGGCTCGGCGCTCGCCCTGTTCATGTATCCGCACTCGATCACCGCGACGCTCTCGTCGCGCAGCCGGAACGTGATCCGCCGCAACACCACCATCCTGCCCCTGTACTCGCTGATGCTCGGCCTGCTCGCGCTCCTCGGGTTCATGGCGATCGCGGCCGGAGTGAAGGTCGAGAACGGGCAGTTGGCGATCCCGCAGCTGTTCGAGACGATGTTCCCCGACTGGTTCACCGGCATCGCCTTCGCCGCCATCGGCATCGGCGCGCTCGTGCCCGCCGCCATCATGTCGATCGCGGCCGCGAACCTCTTCACGCGCAACATCTACAAGGACTTCATCAAGCCCGACGCGACGCCCGCCCAGGAGACCAAGGTCTCCAAGCTGGTCTCGCTGCTCGTGAAGGTCGGCGCGCTCGTCTTCGTCCTCGGCATGGACAAGACGGTCGCCATCAACTTCCAGCTGCTCGGCGGCATCTGGATCCTGCAGACCATGCCCGCGCTCGTCGGCGGCCTGTTCACGCGCTGGTTCCACCGGTGGGCGCTGCTCGCCGGGTGGGCGGTCGGCATGGCGTACGGGACGATCGCGGCGTACGGCGTCGCCTCGCCCACGCAGAAGCACTTCGGCGGCTCGTCGGACGAGATCCCGGGCATCGGCGAGATCGGCTACATCGGCCTGACCGCGTTCGTGCTCAACGTCCTGGTGACGGTGGTCCTCACCGTCGTCCTGAAGGCCGTGGGGGCCCCGGACGGCGTCGACGAGACGTCCCCCGAGGACTACACGGCGGACGCGGGCGACCAGGGCGTGGCCGCCGAACTGCCGAAGGTGGGGGCCGGGCACTGACGGTGCGACGGCGGGGCGGGCGGCGGATGCGAAAGGATGTGCGCATGAGACGTCATCTCCTCGTGCTCCCGGCGCTGCTGCTCGCCCCTCTCGTGCTCACCGGCTGCGGCTCCGAGGACGCCGGGTCGGGCCCGGGCTCCAGCTCGGGCTCCGGTTCCGGCGGGGGGTCCGCGCCCGACCACGCCGAGCTGAAGGCCCGCGCCCTGGCCGCGCAGACCCGTGTGGAGCACGTGTACCTGACGGAGGCCGACGGCTACGAGGCGGCGAAGCAGTCCGCCGGCGTGCTCGGCGACGACGGCTTCCAGGTCACGTACGTGAAGCGGGACGGCGGGCAGCAGTTCACGGTGTACGTGGACCGGGGCGCCGTCGACGACAAGAACTGCCGCACGGCCCCGCCCGCCGCCAAGAGCTGCGAGAAGGACGGCAAGGGCTGGTACCGCGTGACCGCGGAGCGGCACGAGTACGCCCGCTCGGAGAACGGCCTGCGCATCCAGGTCGCCGCCGACCCCAAGGCCGTGAGCCGCGCCGTGCTGCGCGCCGCCGCCGAGAAGGTCCACCGCGCGGACGACCGGGAGCTGGACGCGATCCTGCCCGAGCGCGTGCCGGGCGGCGAGCCCGTCGAGCGCGGCGACCTGCCACCGAACGGCGACGGCGCCCCGCAGGACCCGCCGGGCGCGGGCGGCTGAGCGGACACGGACGGCTGAGCGGACACGGGCGGCTGAGCGCAGAGGCAGCGCACCGTAAGCACAGGGGCGGACCACCGGGAATCCGGCGGCCCGCCCCTCTTCGCGGCTCCCCGGAATGCCACGCCTCCCCCGCGAGTTGACGCTTCCGTCGCGTTCGCGCGGTGAGGTCTGCGTCACCCTCCGACACAACATCTAGGGGTGCCACCGAAAGCCAGCACAAGATGTATGCTCGTGCTCGCTGTCGCCGCAGGGGAATCCGGTGCAAGTCCGGAACTGTCCCGCAACGGTGTACGTGTGCGCATTTGCGTACCCACTCAGTCCGAGCACCTGCCGGCAGCGCGCCCGTGCCGCCCGGCCCGGGCGCCAGACGTCCGGGCCTCGTGGAATGGGCTGGTGGACGCGGCGTACGCCACCGCTGCGCGCGGTCGCGCCCGTGTGCCCCTCGCCTGCCGCAAGGCCCCGAGCCGAGCGAGGGAGAGCACCACGTGACCATCGCGCCCGCAGAGCCCGCGTCAGCGAAGGCCGAGCAGCGAGACGCCGACCAGGCCGCACCGACCGCCGACGGCCCCGGCACCGCGCTGCTGCGCACCCTGACCGACCTCACCGCCGACCTCCCCGACGCCGACCCCGGTCGCGTCGCCGCCGCCGCGCTGCGCGGCCGTTCCGCGCACGCGGACGAGGCGGAGCTCAGGGAGCTGGCGACCGAGGCGGCCGCGGGCCTGATCTCCGAGGACCCCGCGTACTCGCGGCTCGCCGCCCGGCTCCTGAGCATCGGCATCCGCGAGGAGGCCGCGTCGCAGGGCGTCACGTCCTTCTCCGAGTCCGTCGCGGTCGGCCACCGCGAGGGCCTGATCGCGGACCGCACGGCCGCGTTCACCGCGCTGCACTCCGCGCGCCTCGACGCTCTCGTGGCCGACGCGCTCGCCGACGGCGCCGACCGCCGCTTCGGCTACTTCGGCCTGCGCACCCTGCACAGCCGCTATCTGCTGCGCCACCCGATCACCCGCAAGGTCGTCGAGACGCCCCAGCACTTCATGCTGCGCGTGGCCGCGGGCCTCGCCGAGGACGACTCCGTGCGGGCCCTGGACGAGGTCGCGGCGCTGTACGGCCTGATGAGCCGCCTGGACTACCTGCCGTCGTCGCCGACCCTGTTCAACTCCGGCACCCGGCACCCGCAGATGTCCAGCTGCTATCTGCTCGACTCCCCGCTGGACGAGCTCGACTCCATCTACGACCGGTACCACCAGGTCGCGCGGCTCTCCAAGCACGCGGGCGGCATCGGCCTCTCGTACTCCCGCATCCGCTCGCGCGGTTCGCTGATCCGCGGCACGAACGGGCACTCCAACGGCATCGTGCCGTTCCTGAAGACCCTCGACGCGTCGGTGGCGGCGGTCAACCAGGGCGGCCGTCGCAAGGGCGCGGCCGCGGTCTACCTGGAGACCTGGCACTCCGACATCGAGGAGTTCCTGGAGCTGCGCGACAACACCGGCGAGGACGCCCGGCGCACGCACAACCTGAACCTGGCGCACTGGATCCCGGACGAGTTCATGCGCCGCGTCAACGCCGACCAGGACTGGTCGCTGTTCTCGCCCGCCGACGTGCCCGAGCTCGTCGACCTGTGGGGCGAGGAGTTCGAGGCGGCGTACCGCGCGGCCGAGGCGAAGGGCCTCGCCCAGAAGACCATCCCGGCCCGGGACCTGTACGGCCGCATGATGCGCACCCTCGCGCAGACCGGCAACGGCTGGATGACCTTCAAGGACACCTCCAACCGCACCGCCAACCAGACCGCCGAGCCCGGCCACACCGTGCACTCCTCCAACCTGTGCACGGAGATCCTGGAGGTCACGGACGACGGCGAGACGGCCGTCTGCAACCTCGGCTCGGTGAACCTCGGGGCCTTCGTGGCCGACGGTGACATCGACTGGGAGCGCCTTGACGCGACCGTCCGCACCGCCGTGACCTTCCTCGACCGGGTCGTCGACATCAACTTCTACCCGACCGAGCAGGCCGGGCGCTCCAACGCCAAGTGGCGCCCGGTGGGCCTCGGCGCGATGGGCCTGCAGGACGTCTTCTTCCAGCTGCGGCTGCCCTTCGACTCGCCCGAGGCGAAGGCGCTCTCCACGAAGATCGCCGAGCGCATCATGCTCGCCGCGTACGAGGCGTCCACGGACCTGGCCGAGCGCCACGGCCCGCTGCCCGCCTGGGAGAAGACCCGCACCGCGCGCGGCGTCCTGCACCCCGACCACTACGACACCGAGCGGGCCTGGCCCGAGCGGTGGGAGGCGCTGCGGGAGCGCATCGGCAAGGTCGGCATGCGCAACTCGCTGCTCCTCGCGATCGCGCCGACCGCCACCATCGCGTCCATCGCGGGCGTGTACGAGTGCATCGAGCCGCAGGTCTCCAACCTCTTCAAGCGCGAGACCCTGTCCGGCGAGTTCCTCCAGGTCAACTCCTACCTGGTGGAGGACCTCAAGCGGCTCGGCGCGTGGGACGCGCGGACCCGCGAGGCGCTGCGCGAGTCCAACGGCTCGGTGCAGGACTTCACCTGGGTGCCCGACGAGGTCCGCGACCTGTACCGCACGGCCTGGGAGATCCCGCAGCGCGGCCTGATCGACATGGCCGCCGCCCGCACGCCGTACCTGGACCAGTCGCAGTCCCTGAACCTGTTCCTGGAGACGCCGACCATCGGCAAGCTCTCCTCGATGTACGCGTACGCGTGGAAGCAGGGCCTGAAGACCACGTACTACCTGCGCTCGCGCCCGGCGACGCGCATCGCCCGCGCCGCGGGCGGCCAGGCCGCCACCGCCGCGGCCCCCGTCCCCCAGCAGGTCGCCGACCCCGAGGCGATCGCCTGCTCCCTGGAAAACCCCGAGTCCTGCGAGGCCTGCCAGTAATGACGACCGAAGCCACGAAAAACCTGCTCGACCCCGGCTTCGAGCTGACGCTCCGCCCGATGCGCTACCCCGACTTCTACGAGCGCTACCGGGACGCGATCAAGAACACCTGGACCGTCGAGGAGGTCGACCTCCACTCCGACGTCGCCGACCTGGCCAAGCTGACGCCCGAGGAGCAGCACCTGATCGGCCGCCTGGTCGCGTTCTTCGCGACCGGC
The DNA here is from genome assembly GCF_042740445.1 of Streptomyces sp. NPDC059003. Classification (NCBI taxonomy): domain Bacteria; kingdom Bacillati; phylum Actinomycetota; class Actinomycetes; order Kitasatosporales; family Streptomycetaceae; genus Streptomyces; species Streptomyces sp. NPDC059003. Next base: position 7,695 of record NZ_JBHYJH010000199.1, read on the forward strand.
GACTCGATCGTCGCGAACAACCTCGTCCTGACGCTGTACAAGCACATCAACTCCCCCGAGGCGCGGCTGTACCTGAGCCGTCAGCTCTTCGAGGAGGCCGTGCACGTCCAGTTCTATCTGACGCTGCTCGACACGTACCTGCCCGACCCGGAGGACCGCAACGCCGCCTTCGCGGCGGTGGAGAACATCCAGTCCATCCGCGAGAAGGCCGAGTTCTGCTTCAAGTGGATGGACTCGGTGGAGAAGCTGGACCGCCTGGAGTCCAAGGCCGACCGGCGCCGCTTCCTGCTCAACCTGATCTGCTTCGCGGCGTGCATCGAGGGCCTGTTCTTCTACGGCGCCTTCGCGTACGTCTACTGGTTCCGGTCCCGCGGCCTGCTTCACGGCCTCGCGACCGGCACCAACTGGGTGTTCCGCGACGAGACGATGCACATGAGCTTCGCCTTCGACGTCGTCGACACGGTCCGCAAGGAGGAGCCTGACCTCTTCGACGACGCCCTGCAGCAGCAGGTCACGGACATGCTGAAGGAGGCGGTCGACGCCGAGCTGCAGTTCGCGCGCGACCTGTGCGGTGACGGCCTGCCCGGCATGAACACCGAGTCGATGCGCGAGTACCTGCAGTGCGTCGCCGACCAGCGCCTGGCGCGCCTCGGCTTCGCGCCGGTGTACGGCTCCGAGAACCCCTTCTCGTTCATGGAGCTCCAGGGCGTTCAGGAGCTGACCAACTTCTTCGAGCGGCGGCCGTCGGCGTACCAGGTCGCGGTCGAGGGCTCGGTCTCCTTCGACGACGAGTTCTGATCCCGGCCGTGATCCTGGTCCTGGACCAGTCCCTGCTCGGCCCGTCTCAGCTGCCGGTCGATCCGGCGGTCGTGGGCGTGGCCGAGCAGTGACGGCAGGGCCATGAGCAGCAGGACCCCGAGGACGGCCAGCGTGTCGAGTACGTCATGTGCGTTCATGACGACCACTCTCGCGCCGGCCGTCCTCCGCCGTCAGTGGCAGGACTGCCGGGCACCCTCGATTTCCTGCCAGCCACGCGGCACACTGGCCGCATGCTGAGCAATGTGGCCGCCGTCCTGCTCGACGGCGTGCATCCCTTCGAACTGGGCGTCGTCTGCGAGGTGTTCGGCCTCGACCGGAGCGACGAGGGCCTTCCCGTGTACGACTTCGCGGTCGCCTCCGCCGAGGGCCCGGCCCTGTCCACGCACGCCGGGTTCACGATCACCACCGAGCACGGCCTCGACCGGCTCGAAGAGGCCGACCTCATCGCCGTGCCCGCCGGGCAGACCTATGTGACCCGGGAGTTCCCGCCCGCCCTGCTCGACGCCCTGCGCCGGGCCGTCGAGCGCGGCGCCCGCGTCCTGAGCGTCTGCTCCGGCGTCTTCGTGCTCGGCGCGGCCGGGCTGCTCGACGGGCGGCGCTGCGCCGTGCACTGGAAGCACGCGGAGGAGCTGGCCCGGCGCCATCCGCGGGCCGTCATCGAGCCCGACGTGCTGTACGTCGACGAGAGCCCGGTGATCACCTCGGCGGGCACCGCCGCGGGCATCGACGCCTGTCTGCACCTGGTCCGCGAGGAGCACGGCCCGGAGGTCGCCAACGCCCTGGCCCGGCGCATGGTCGTGCCGCCGCACCGCGACGGCGGCCAGGCCCAGTACATCCAGCGGCCCCTTCCGCGCACGCGGTGCGACACCGTCGGCGGGGTCCTCGCGTGGATGGAGCGCCACCTCGACCAGGAGGTCACCGTCGAGCAGCTCGCCGTGCGCGCCCATATGTCGCCGCGGACCTTCGCGCGCCGCTTCCAGCAGGAGACCGGCACCACTCCGTACCGCTGGCTGCTGCGGCAACGCCTGCTGCGCGCCCAGGAGTTGCTGGAGGCGACGGACGAGACGGTGGACACGGTCGCGGACCGGTCGGGGTTCGGGACCGCGGCGGCGCTGCGGCACCAGTTCGTCCGGGCGCTCGGGACGACGCCGAACGCGTACCGGCGGACGTTCCGGGGGCCCGGCGTCGGCTCCGTCGCCTGACGCCGGACCCCCGCGGTTCACCGCCGTTCGGCGCGTAGGACCAGCTTCTTCGGGTGCAGCGTGATGCCGACCTTCGTGCCGCTGTCCGTCTGCTCGACCGGCGTGAGGCGCCACTTCGGCACGATCGTCGCCAGGATGAGGGTGAGCTCCGCCAGGCTGAAGTGATCGCCCGGGCACTTACGGTTGCCGACGCTGAACGGCATCATCGCGAACTCCGGCACGCTCGCCGCGCGTTCCGGATTCCACCGGTCCGGGTCGAACTCCAGATGCCGCTCGAAGGAACGCGGATCGCGCTGCATCGCGTACACGCTGTAGACGATGTCGGCGTCGGCCGGAATGCGATAGCCGCCGAGGCCGGTCTCGGCCACCGACCGCCGGGTGAAAATCCAGGCCGCCGGTCGTATACGCATCGCCTCCGTGACGACATTGCGTGTGTGCTGCAGCCGGGTGAGATCGGCGAAGGTGACCTGCCTCCCTCGCGCCACGGAATTTACCTCTTCAACCAACCGCCTTTCGTGCTCCGGGTGTTCGGTGAGCAGATGGAAGGTCCACGCCAGCGTGGAGGCGACATTCTCCGCGCCCGCCACGACGAGCGAGACCACGTGGTCGTGGATCTCCTGGTCCGTGAGCGGCTGCCCGGATTCGTCCCGGGCGGCGAGCAATACGGCGAGCAGGTCCTGTTCCTCGCCGTTTCCGCACGCGCGGCGTTCGGCGATGATCTCGTCGACGAGTGCGTGCAGGTCGGCAAGGGCCCGCTCGAAGCGCCGGTTGGCCGGTGTCGGGACGCGGTAGAGCGGACCGACGGACAGCACCATCCGGCGGTAGAGGCCCTCGAAGACGGTGTGCAGCGAATCGCTGATGCGGTCCGCCTTCTGGCTGATCGAGTCGACCTCGAGCAGCGAGCGGGACACGATGCGCGCGGCGGTGCGGAACATCTCCGCGCTGACGTCGACCGTGGCGCCGTGGTCCCAGCGGGCCGCCGTCGCCTGCGCCTCCTCCTCCATGACGCGGGCGTAGTCGGCGATGCGCTCCGGCCGGAACGCGGGCTGCATCATGCGCCGCTGCCGTCGGTGTAGCGGGCCGTTGCTGGTCGCCACGCCCTTGCCGAGCAGCACTTCCAAGGTGTCCCAGAGCGGGCCGCCGACGATGTACTCCGGGCTCTTCAGGAGCGCGCCGACGAGCCGCGGATCGCACACCGCGTACGCGGTCTTCGGCCCCAGCCTGATGCGGACGAGGTCCCCGTGGTCGCGCAGCGCGGCTAAGAAGCCGAGGGGGTCCCGCACCAGGTTCCACGCATGGCCGAGAAGTGGCGCTCCGCCTCCGGCGAGGGGTGGGGTGCGCAGACGGCCGGGAGCGGGGGCGGTTATGGCGGTCGCGGCTGATTCAACGGTCATTCTTCACCACCGGAGAGGTCGATTCCTGCCAGTTCACTGCCGGAAAATTCGGGGAGCACCGCGTCGGACACATAGGGCGGCAGCGTTCGGTCCACCCAGCTTTCCACGCGATATCTGCCGGATTCGTGATGGAACCAGTACACGGAACTGAACCAGTTCCTCATGTTGAAGACACAGGAATGCAGCGCGTCACTCAATTTCCTTCCCTCCGCGCTGCCGTCGTCCACTTGCTCCGCCAACCCGACGACTTCCGGTTCGACCGCGAGAAAATCACTGACACAGCCACTTACGCGCCGGCGCACTTCCGTCACCGCCTCTTCAAGAGACAATCCCTCGTGATGGATGAGTGAAATTCCCAGGTTGTGCACCTCGTCCCCGGCAAGCTCCTTGGGGAGCGAGCAGAGGTCGTTGTACCAGGCGGAGAAATCCTGTGTCGCGCGCGCCGCCGCACGATATGCGGGGTGTTTTCGCACGGGGTCCGGCAATTCCATGCGCGCGGTCGGTTCGAGGAGGTCGATCCAGATCCAGTGCGCGAAGGTGAGCCGGCGCAGTTCGATGTACGCCTCGACGCTCGGCACGGTCCCGGTGCGCCGGTTGCCGAACTCGTGGTCGTAGGCGTCGATCACCGGGTGGAAGTGCCGGGCGAAGCGCTCGTTCCACCGCCGCCCGAGGTGGGCGTACAGCCTGATGACGCAGTCCGCGAACCCGGCGACCAGGGGGTCCTTGTGGTGCAGTTGCTGCCGCGGGTCCTGGAGTGTCTCGTGCAGGCCCCGGCAGAGCCGGCGCCACCGCTCCGCCCTGCCGTGCACCGCGTCGCGGTCGTGCCGGTCGTCCCAGCCGAAGAACCAGGAGCTCAAGTCCGCGATGGCGGTGAGCAGTTCATCGGGGGCGCCGATGTAGTAGCCGGCCACCAGGTCCGTGTAGCACAGGCTGTCGGCATATGCCGCGACCTTGTCGGGGGGCATGAGCCGCTTTTCGAGGAGCCATGCCCGTGAGTTCTCCTGAAGCTTTGGCCAATACGGATGCAGATGCCGGGGAAACTCCGTCTCCACCACGGGAAGGGCCAGCGCCTGCGGCACCGATACCATCCGCGCTCGAACTGGTGACTGTACCGACTCGACCGGCTTCCGCCGCTGCCTCGGTACGCGTTCCGCGGCATATGCCGGAACGCGTACCGGTACCCACGAGGTCCGGTCCGACTGTGAAGTGCTGTGTGAGGAAGCAGGCACGAACAAACCCCTCTCGAACGCCCTGAGGACACACGCCCCTCCCGCCGTGCCGGGCGCGCGCCGTTGCGTATCCCCGCGCTTTCCATTCAGCACCACAACTGACCGTTCTGGGAACGGATTTGCGCCATTCACTACCCCAGCGTGCCGAGAACATCCCCTTACGTGACTGAATATGGATCATCGGCGGCTGGACGTGGGCTAGTCCTGTCCGGTTCTGAGCGGGTACGCCAACGGCCCCTGGTCAGTGGGGTGTTCCCGACCAGGGGCCGCTGCGGTCACGCGCTTCCCGCGCGCCTCAACCGTGTCGCAATTCAGTCATTGGGCACTACGGGGTAGCGCGGTGTGCCCTCTTCCATCTGCCGCAGCGCGTCCTTGCGCTCCCGCTTGGAGAGACGGTCGATGTACAGATACCCGTACAGGTGGTCCGTCTCGTGCTGCAGGCAGCGCGCGAAGTAGCCGGTGCCCTGCACCTTGATGGGGTTGCCCCGCTCGTCCTGCCCGGTCACGACCGCGTAGTCGGGACGCGCCAGCGGCGCGTAGGCGGTGGGCACCGACAGGCAGCCCTCGCCCGAGTCGTCCAGGCGGCGCCGGTCGGCGGGCAGCTCCTGGAGCACGGGGTTGCAGACGACGCCCACGTGCCGGACGCCCTCGTCGTCCATGCAGTCGTACACGAAGGCCTTCAGGTCGACGCCGACCTGGTTGGCCGCCACGCCGACGCCCTGCGCGACGCGCTGGGTCGCGAACATGTCGTCGACGAGCTTGCCGAGCTCCTCGTCGAAGGCGGTGACGTCCTTGCACTCCTTGTGCAGCACGGGGTTGCCCACGACCGTGATCGGCCGCGACGTGCCGCGCTCGCGGTAGGCCGTCTCGCGCTCCTCGCAGTCCTCCGTGTCGATGACGAAGCCCTCGTCGTCGACCGGAAGCACTCCACCCGGCCGCTGCTGCTCAGTGTCCTGCGCCATGTCCGCCGTATGCCTTCTTCCTGGGAACCTCTGTCTGTGGTGCCCATACAGACTACGGGGGAAGACAAGCCCGTCCGGCGCTTGAGGACGAGCGCGCAGCGCGATGAACCCCGCCGAGGCCCAGGGGCCAGGGTCAGGGTCAACAGACCTCTTCGAGGTCCCGCCAGTCCCGCGAGTCCGGACTGTCGGCCACCCAGCCGTCGAGAAGGCCACGCACCAGCCCCGCAGGGGCGGCGATCCCGCACTCCCGCTCCGGCACCCACACCGCACCCGGACTGCGGTGCCCGAGCGGCCCCGGATGCCCCGGCTCGCTGTGGTCGTGCGGGTCCAGGTGCTCCCCGTCGCCCTCGTCGCTCGGCATCCGCGACTCCGAGCACATCCGGCAGAGCAGCCGCACGGACGACGACCAGTCCTCGGCGGCGAAGCCCGCGTCGGCCGCGAGCCGCTCCAGGGCGTTCCGGTCGTCCTCGGTGGCGGCCTCCAGGAGCACCACCCACGTGGGCACCGGCGAGGGCGCCCACAGCTCGATCTCGTCGAAGACGGGGTACGCGTGCCCCGCGGCCGTCGTCCGCTCGCCGTGCGGCACGCCGTCGTGCAGCACGACCTCGCCCCAGCGGCGCCCGGAGGACGGCAGCGGGATGGACAGGACCTCGATGCGGGCCGGGTCGAGCCTGCGGCCCCACACGACCTCGGCCTCGCCCTCGGGCGAGAGCCGCACCGCCGCGCTGCCGAGGTCCATGCCCGCGGGCTCCCCGGTGGCGGCAACCCCGCCGGGCACCCGGAGGCCGTACGCCTGCCAGGCCCGGCGCGCCAGCGGCCAGTCCTGGAGGGCGGTGGCGGCGATGCCCACGTTCCACCAGTCGGGGGCGCCCGTGGAGCGGTCGAGCAGCGCGACCGCCCGCAGGCCCGCCGCCCTGGCCTGCTCCCAGTCGTGCCGGAACTTGTGCAGCAGGGCGAGGTTGAACCAGGACTCGGACAGCCAGGGTTCGAGGTCGGCGGCGCGCGTCAGGAGCGCGCCCGCGTCCTCGTAGCGGCCGTCGCCGATGAGCGTGAACGCCCTGTCGGTGGCCTGCCGCCAGGAGGCGGAGGGCCGGTGCCGTCCCTTGCCGAAGATCCTCACGATTCCCGCCTGCCAGCTCTTGTCGGGATGTCCCCGCCGCCGCGCTGCCGCGCGGCCCCGCTTCTCTTTCGCATCCAACCACGTACGGTCGGACGACCGCTCATTACCCATGGGTTACCCAGGTGGGGCGGGGGTCAGACGACGCCGGGGGTGCCCTCGCGGGTGGCGCCCCAGACCCGCCCCTTCACCGAAACCAGGGGCTGCCGCCCCTGGCACCCCGCTTTTATCGCCGCTCCGCGGCTCGTCCTCAAACGCCGGACGGGCTGGAAACACCCCCCCCCGCCCGCGCAACGATTTTGCCCGCCCGGGGTTTTTGTGGAGGGGGCAGGCGGGGAACAAATGGTTCAATGGGGGGGGGCCC
>NZ_JBHYJH010000200.1:0-14677 GCF_042740445.1 Streptomyces sp. NPDC059003
GGGGGTCTGGGGGCGGAGCCCCCAGTTCGGGAAGGGGCGGGATTGGGGAACCCCCGTGAGGGCCGTCAGTCCTCGTAGCCCTCCGCCGCCCGTGCCTCCCGCAGTTCCTTGATGGCGCGGCGGCGCGCGAGGCGGTGGGTGCGGCGGATCTGCGCCTCCTGGTAGCGGCGCCGGTCGCGGTCGGTCTCGGGCAGGACCGGCGGCACCAGCCGCGGCTTGCCGTCGGAGTCGACCGCGGCGAAGACCAGATACGCCGACCCCACCTGCTGCGCGGGCGTCGACTCGTTCCAGCGCTCGGCGAGCACCCGCACGCCCACCTCCATGGAGGTGCGCCCCGTCCAGTTGACCTGCGCCTTCACATGCACCAGGTCACCGACGCGCACCGGTGAGAGGAAGGCCATCTCGTCCATCGACGCGGTCACCGCGGGACCGCCGGAGTGGCGCCCCGCGACGGCGCCCGCCGCGTCGTCCACAAGCTTCATGATCACACCGCCGTGCACCGTGCCGAGGAGGTTGGTGTCGGCGTGGGTCATGATGTGGCTGAGCGTGGTGCGGGACGCCGAGATCGCCTTGCCGGGAATCTCCGACTCCGATCCGGTGGCCTGATCTGTCGAACCGGTGGCCTGATCTGTCATGCCCTCCACCCTATGTCGGCGGGGGCCGCGTGCCGGTTACGGGCGCATTGCCACAGCTCTGCAACAGCCGTGACCCGAAACCACGCCCTCCCTGTAAGGCACGGTGTGCGGCACTGCACACTAAGCCACATGAGCGATTGGCCAGACGCGCGGACCGACAGCAACGGTGACCGCCACGGGTACGGCAGCGGCAGCGCACAGCCCGAGGGCGCCCGCGTGATGCGCCATGTCCAGCGACCGGGCCAGGCGAATCCGGTGCCGCGGCAGCCGTCGTACGACGACAACGTCTATGACGACCTGTACCGCGACCAGCGGGGGCAGCCCGGACAGGCCGGGCAGCAGGGCCGGCACGCCGACCCCGGCGCTCCCGGTGGCCCCGGCGCCCCTGGCTCGGAGGGGTATGACAGCGGCTACAACACCGGCCAGGTCTACGGCACGCCGTCGGGCCGCGGCACCGGCGGCCCCGGCCAGGGCGGTCCCGCCGCCCCGCCGCGCCCGCCGAAGCCCCCGGTGAACTGGAAGAAGCGGATCACGTGGGGCCTGGTCACGTTCCTGGCGCTGCTCATCGTGGTCTCGGTCAGCACCTACTTCTGGGCGGACTCCAAGCTCAAGCGCGAGGTCGACCTGTCGAAGGTCATCGAGCGGCCCGCGGGCGGCAAGGGCACGAACTATCTGATCGTGGGCTCCGACAGCCGCGCGGGGATGTCCGACGAGGAGAAGAAGAAGCTCCACACCGGCTCCGCCGAGGGCAAGCGCACGGACTCGATGATGATCCTGCACGTCGCGGACGACGGCGGGAACACGATGATCTCGCTGCCGCGCGACTCGAACGTCACGATCCCCTCCTTCAAGGGCGCCGAGTCCGGCAAGCTCTACCCGGCCACCGGCCGCCAGACCAAGCTGAACGCCGCGTACGCCGAGGACGGCCCCGAGCTGCTCGTCCGCACCGTCGAGGCCAACACCGGCCTGCGCATCGACCACTACGCGGAGATCGGCTTCGGCGGCTTCGCGAAGATCGTGGACGCGGTCGGCGGCGTGGAGATGAACATCCCCAAGGGCTTCAAGGACAAGAAGTCCGGCGCCGACTTCGAGGCGGGCAAGCAGAAGCTGAACGGCGAGGAGGCCCTGGCCTTCGTCCGCACCCGGTACGCGCTGCCCGGCAGCGACCTGGACCGCACCAAGAACCAGCAGAAGTTCCTCGCGGCCCTCGCCAACCAGGCGGCGACCCCGGGCACGATCATCAACCCGTTCAAGCTGTACCCGACGATGGGCGCGGGCCTGGACACCCTGATCGTCGACAAGGACATGGGCCTGATGGACGTGGCGTCGATGTTCTGGGCGATGAAGGGCATCACGGGCGGCGACGGCAAGTCGATGAACATGCCGATGTCGGGCTTCGCGGGCGGCAACGTCGTCTGGGACAAGGCGAAGGTCAAGCAGCTCGTCGAGCAGCTCAACAACGACGAGAAGGTGACGGTGTCGAGCAACTGACACGGTTCGCCGTACGCGGCCTCGTACGCGGCCTCGTACGCCGCCAGGGCCCCGCCGTTCCGACGGCGGGGCCCTTCGCGTACCCCGAACGCCCCGCCCGCCGCGAAGCCCCGCCGTCCCCGTGGCACGGTGGTGCGACGACCACCGACAGGTGCCACCGCCGACCCGTGGAGCTGCCATGGCGGACCTGCAGGACGAACTGAACGCCACCGCAGAGGCCGGCGAGCTCGACGCGCCCGCGGCCCCCGCCCCCATGGACGCCGCGCGAAGTCCCGAGCCCAGGACCGGGCAGGGGCCCGAGCCCGCGGCGGCCCCCGACGACACGCTCGACCGGGCCCGCGCCCTGCTCGCCGTGCACCCCGTCGCCGACGGCTACAGCGGCCTGCCCGGGGCGCTGCGCGAACTTCCCTGGTGCGACCTGGAGTTGCGCGACAGCTGTCTGGAGACCGATGTGCCGCGCATGCGCGCGGGCGGGGTCGGCGCGCAGTTCTGGTCCCTCCACGTGCCGGACGACACCGCCGACGACCGCGTCGTGAGCACGACGCTCGAACAGCTCGACCTGGTCAAGCACGTCGTCGCCGCGCACACGGACGGCCTGCTCGTGGCCCGCGACGCCTCCGAGGCCGCCGACGCCCGCAACCGCGGGCGCGTCGCCACCGTCGTCGGCCCCGCGGGCGCCCGCGCCATCGGCGACTCGCTCGGCGCGCTGCGCTCGCTGCACGCGCTCGGCCTGAGTGCGCTGACCCTCAGCGGCACGTCGTGGGCGGGCGAGGACGGCCTGAGCGCCTTCGGCGAGGAGGTGGTGCGCGAGATGAACCGGCTCGGCGTGCTCGCCGATCTGTCCGGCGCGCCCGCGCCGACCGCGCGCCGGGTGCTCGCCGTGTCCAAGGCGCCGGTCCTGTTCACCCGCTCCGGGGCCCGCGCGCTGCTCGACCATCCGGCCAACCTCGACGACGAGCTGCTCACCGCGGTGGGCGCCGCGAAGGGCCTGTGCCTGGTGCCGCTCGCGGCCGGTCTGACGGGGCCCACGGTGCGGGACGTGGCCGACCACGTGGAGCATGTGCTCCGGGTGGCGGGTCCGGAGTGCGTCGGGCTCTCCGGGACGTACGACACCGGGGCCGCGCATCCCGACGAGCTCAGTGACACCTCGCGCTGGCCGCGGCTCATCGCCGAGCTCCTCGACCGCGGCTGGGCCGAGTCCGAGGTCGCGGCGCTCACCTGGGGCAACGTCCAACGGGTGCTGCGCGGCGCGGACTTCACGGCCCGGGCGGCGCGGGAGCGGCGGGAGCCGTCGACGGCGACGATCGGCCGCCTCGACGGCTGACGCTTCCGGCCGGGGCCCCTACGGGATCCGGCTGGCCTTCCCTCAAGGAATGCGGCACAGGCAGAACGGGTGCCCCGCCGGATCGGCGTACACCCGGAAGTCCCGCTTGCCGCCGTCGTCGTCCAGGTCGAGCGGGCGGGCGCCGAGGGCCAGGACGCGCTCCTGGACGGCCTCGAGCTCCTCCCAGGTGCGGCCCGCGTCCAGGTCCAGGTGGAGCTGCTGGGAGTTGGCGTCGGAGCGGGGCCACTCGGGGGGCCGCAGGTCCTCGGCGCGCTGGAAGGACACGTGCACGCGGCCCGCGGCCCGGAGGTCGACCCAGTGGCCGTCGCCGTCCTCGTCGTGGATCGTGCCGCCGATGATCTCGGCGTAGAACGCGGCGAGGGCGTGGGGGTCGGGACAGTCGAGGACGACGCTGCGCAGTTCGGCGATGGGAGCGGACATGGCTCTCCTCCAGGTGGTTACTGGCAGATGCGTTCTTCCGGTAACAGTTACCCCATGGTGACGCAGTAGAGGTAACGTCGCAACCATGAACGACAGAGCGCCCGCGCCCGGCGGCCTCGCGCTGATCCAGGCCCTCGTGAACTCGCTGGACATCAGGGCGGGTACCGACGCGCTCGACACCGAAACCGGGCGCGCGGCGGTGGGGCTCACCGGTGCGGGGGCGGCGGAGCTCGCCGCCGCCAAGGAGCTGCGCGAGTCCCTGCGGGCCGTCTGCCTCGCCCACGCCGGGCTCCCTCCGCACGCGGAGGTACGTCCCCTCGGCGAACTCCTCGCCGACGCGCCCCTGTTGGTACGGGTCGACTCCGTCGACGGCTCGGCCGCGCTCGCCCCTGCGGATCCCGGGCCGCTGGCCTCACGGGTGGCGGCGGCGATCGCGGAGGCCGTGGCCCACGGGACGTGGGGGCGGCTCAAGGGGTGCGAGTCCGTGACCTGTCACTGGGCGTACTTCGACCGGAGTCCCGGGGGGCGGGGGCGGTGGTGCGACATGGGGGCGTGCGGCGCGCGCGCCAAAATGCGGGCGTACCGGGCCCGGAGGGCCCGGCGCTCGCTTTAGTTTTCTCTCCCACCCGCCCGCCCGTTTCCACCCTGACGCGGGGTGGGCGCCCCCCGTGGGGGTTCACCGCCGTCGGCGGCTGCGGGTCAGGGGGTGCCCCCTGACGGCAGGTACTGGCCGGTCCTAGGCCGACGGCCTGCCCATGGCCCGGTACGTCCAGCCGGCGGCACGCCACCGCTCCGGGTCGAGTGCGTTGCGGCCGTCCAGGATGACCGGGCGGCCGACCACGGCCCCGAGAACCTCGGGGTCGAGCTCGCGGAACTCCTGCCATTCCGTGAGGTGCAGGACCACGTCGGCGCCGCGGACGGCGTCCTCGGCCGTGGGGGCGTACCCGAGCGTGGGGAAGAGGCGGCGGGCGTTGTCCATGCCCTTGGGGTCGTAGACGGTGACCTGGCCGCCCTGGAGGTGGATCTGCCCGGCCACGTTGAGCGCGGGCGAGTCCCGCACGTCGTCGGAGTCCGGCTTGAACGCGGCGCCGAGGACGGCGACCCGCTTGCCGAGGAAGGAGCCGCCGCCGACCGCCTCGCGGGCCAGCTCGACCATGTGGCCGCGGCGCCGCATGTTGATGGAGTCGACCTCGCGCAGGAAGGTGAGGGCCTGGTCGACGCCCAGCTCGCCGGCCCGCGCCATGAACGCGCGGATGTCCTTGGGCAGGCACCCGCCGCCGAACCCGATCCCGGCACGCAGGAACTTCTGCCCGATGCGGTCGTCGTACCCGAGGGCCTCCGCCAGCTTCACCACGTCGCCGCCCGCGGCCTCGCACACCTCGGCCATGGCGTTGATGAAGGAGATCTTCGTGGCGAGGAAGGAGTTCGCGGAGGTCTTCACGAGCTCGGCGGTCGGGAAGTCGGTGACGACGAAGGGCGAGCCCTCGGCGACCGGCGTCGCGTACACCTCGCGGAGCAGCTTCTCCGCGCGCTCGCTGCGGACGCCGACGACGATGCGGTCGGGGTGCAGCGTGTCCTTGACGGCGAAGCCCTCGCGCAGGAACTCGGGGTTCCAGGCGAGCTCGACGTCCTCGCCCGCGGGCGCGAGCTCGGCGAGCCGGGCCGCGATGCGCTCGGCGCTGCCGACGGGCACGGTGGACTTGCCGACGACGAGGGCGGGCCGGGTGAGGTGCGCGGCGAGGGACTCCATCGCCGCGTCCACGTAACTCATGTCGCAGGCGTACTCGCCGTGCTTCTGCGGAGTGTTCACGCACACGAAGTGCACATCGCCGAACGCGCCCGCCTCGGCCCAGTCCTGGGTGAAGCGCAGCCGCCCGGTGGCGCCCTCGATGCCCGCGACATGGCGGCGGAGCAGGTCCTCCAGGCCCGGCTCGTACATCGGGACCTCGCCGCGCTGCAGCATCTCGATCTTCTCGGGCACGACGTCGAGGCCGAGGACCTCGAAGCCGAGCTCGGCCATGGCCGCCGCGTGCGTGGCGCCGAGGTAGCCGGTGCCGATCACGGTGATCTTCAAGGCCATGGGTGTGCTCCAAGGGTGCGCGCGTCAGTGCGGTGCCCGAGCATAGTCGGGCGTATCAGAGCCGTTCACGGGGCACGTTTCCCCCTGTCGTCCAGCTGTCGTCAAGCTCACGTATCCCTCGCGTGGGCCCCGCCACTAAAATTTGGGTTACTTAACGGTAATTAGCGTCCTGGGAGCGTGAGAGACCTTGGCCGGATCGGCTGATTTCGACCTGTACCGCCCGTCTGAGGAGCACGACATGCTCCGGGACGCGATCCGTTCGCTCGCCGAGGCGAAGATCGCGCCGTTCGCCGCCGCGGTGGACGAGGAGGCCCGCTTCCCGCAGGAGGCCCTCGACGCCCTGGTCTCCTCCGACCTGCACGCGGTGCACGTGCCGGAGAGCTACGGCGGCGCGGGTGCCGACGCGCTCGCCACGGTCATCGTGATCGAGGAGGTGGCCCGCGTCTGCGCCTCCTCCTCCCTCATCCCGGCCGTGAACAAGCTGGGCTCGCTCCCCGTGATCCTCTCCGGCTCCGAGGAGCTGAAGAAGAAGTACATGGCGCCGCTCGCCAAGGGCGACGCGATGTTCTCGTACTGCCTCTCCGAGCCGGACGCGGGCTCGGACGCGGGCGGCATGAAGACCCGCGCGGTGCGCGACGGCGACTTCTACGTCCTGAACGGCGTGAAGCGCTGGATCACCAACGCCGGCGTCTCCGAGTACTACACGGTCATGGCCGTCACCGACCCCGAGAAGCGCTCCAAGGGCATCTCGGCCTTCGTCGTCGAGAAGTCCGACGAGGGCGTCTCCTTCGGCGCCCCGGAGAAGAAGCTCGGCATCAAGGGCTCGCCGACCCGCGAGGTCTACCTGGACAACGTCCGCATCCCCGCCGACCGCATGATCGGCGCGGAGGGCACGGGCTTCGCCACGGCGATGAAGACCCTGGACCACACCCGCATCACCATCGCGGCCCAGGCCCTCGGCATCGCCCAGGGCGCCCTCGACTACGCCAAGGGCTACGTCCAGGAGCGCAAGCAGTTCGGCAAGCCGATCGGCGCCTTCCAGGGCGTGCAGTTCATGCTCGCCGACATGGCCATGAAGATCGAGGCCGCGCGCCAGCTGACGTACGCGGCGGCCGCCAAGTCCGAGCGCGGCGACAGCGACCTGACCTTCCAGGGCGCCGCCGCCAAGTGCTTCGCGTCGGACGTCGCCATGGAGGTCACCACGGACGCCGTCCAGCTCCTCGGCGGGTACGGCTACACCCGTGACTACCCGGTGGAGCGGATGATGCGCGACGCCAAGATCACGCAGATCTACGAGGGCACGAACCAGGTCCAGCGCATCGTGATGTCGCGGAACCTGCCGTAGGTCCTCCGGTCGTAAGCGGTCCTGCCGCACGCACGACGAACAGCCCCCGGCATCGCGCCGGGGGCTGTTCGTCGTGTTCAGGCGAAGAACTTCCTCAGGTGGTCCGTCACCTGCTCCGGCTGCTCCTCCGGGAGGTAGTGCCCGCTCTCCGTGATCCGCTCGACGCGGACATCCGTGCCGTGGCCGGGCAGGACCGCGCTGAGGTACGCGTGGTTGCGGTCGCCCGCGAGCCCGAGCAGGGGTGCGGTCACGCGCTCGTACGTCGTGAAGTCGGCGATGTCCTGGAGGAACGTCTGGTACCAGGCGTTGCCCGCGCGGATCGCGTCCGGCGTGGCGTAGGCCTCAGCGTACACCTCGCGGGAGTGCTCGTCGATGGAGGACTGATCCTGGAGCAGATAGCCGAACAGCCAGTTGTTGAGGGTGCCCATGCGCCCGTCGAGCAGTCGCTCCGGCAGGCCCTTGACCTGGTTGAACGCGAACCACCACAGGTAGACGCCGGGCGCGGTCTCCCAGTCGGTCCCGGCGTCCACCGCGGGGAGCAGGGTGAGCTGCTTAAGGCTCTCGTCGGGGTGGGGCACGTCCAGGAGCGCCAGCTTGCGCACGGCCTCGGGGTGGTTGGCGGCGAGGGAGTACGCGACCATCGCGCCGATGTCGTGCCCGGCGACGTGCGCGCTGTCGTGGCCGAGGTGGCGCAGGAGCGCGTGGATGTCCGCGGCCATGGTCTTCTTGTCGTAGCCGGACTCCGGCTTGTCCGAGCCGCCCTGGCCGCGCAGGTCCACCGCTATGACACGGAAGTCGCGCGCGAGCGCCGGCATGATCTTGTTGAACTGCCACCAGGTCTGCGGCCAGCCGCCGAGCAGGACGAGCGGCTCGCCGCTGCCGCCCTCGACGTAGTGCAGCCGGGTGCCGTTCACGCGGGCGTGCGCGCTGGTGAAGTCGCCGTCCAGGGAGCGGGCCAGCTCCTTGTCCGACAGGCCCTTGGCGGTCTGCTTCTGCTGCGTCATCGCGGTTCCCTTCACAAGGTGCTGAGCTAGTTGGCGAGGAAGTCGGTCAGGTGGTCCGTCACCTGCTCCGGCTGTTCCTCGGGGAGGTAGTGGCCGCTGTCCGTGATCTGCTCGACGCGGACGTCTGTGGCGTGGCGGGGCAGGACGGCGCTCAGGAGCTCGTACTTGCCGCGGCCCGCGAGCCCGAGGACGGGCATGGCCACGCGCTCGTACGTCGCGAAGTCGGCGATGTCCTGGAGGAACGTCTGGTACCAGGCGTTGCCCGCGCGGATCGCGTCCGGCGTGGCGTAGGCCTGGACGTACACCTCGCGGGAGTGCTCGTCGATCGAGGCCTCGTCCTGCAGCATGTAGCCGAACAGCCAGTCGTTGAGGATGCCGACACGGCCGTCGAGCAGCTGCTCCGGCAGGCCCTTGACCTGGTTGAACGCGAACCACCAGCGGTACATGCCGGGGGCCGTCTCCCAGTCGGTCCCGGCGTCCACGGCCGGGAGCAGGGTGAGCTGCTTGAGGCTCTCGTCGGGGTGCGCCACGTCCAGGAGCGCCAGCTTGCGCGTGGCCTCCGGGTGGTTGGCGGCAAAGGCGTACGCGACCATCGCGCCGATGTCGTGCCCGACGACGTACGCGCTGTCGTGGCCGAGGTGGCGGACGAGTTCGTACACGTCCCGGGCCATCGTCTTCTTGTCATAGCCGGACTCCGGCTTGTCCGAGCCGCCCTGGCCGCGCAGGTCCACCGCGATCACGCGGAAGTCGCGCGCGAGCGCCGGCATGACCTTGTGGTACTCCCACCAGGTCTGCGGCCAGCCGCCGATGAGGACGAGCGGGTCGCCGCTGCCGCCGGTGACGTAGTGCAGCCGGACGCCGTTCACGTCGGCGTGCGCGCTGGTGAAGTCGCCGTCCAGGGAGCGGGCCAGCTCCTCGTCCGTCCACACGTGCGTCACTGCCTCGGTCATGACGGTCTCCCCACCACAGTTTTGGATCGGTCGGTCTATTACCGGTGAGGACGGTAGCCCATTTGGACTGTACGTTTCAATAGTCGCAGGTGAGGAACGCGTACGAAGAAGGGGCGCGGCCCGACGGCCGCGCCCCTCATGCCTGTTGACGTCGCGTCAGCGGCCGTCCCCGTCCAGCTGCTCCAGCGTCGCGATCGACGGACCGCGCTCGCCCTGCGCCTTCCGCGCCACGTCCTCCGCCGCGCCGAGCACACGGACCGCGTTCTGCCAGGTCAGCTTGGCGAGGTCGGCGCGGGACCAGCCGCGGTCGAGGAGCTCCGCGATCAGGTTCGGGTAGCAGGAGACGTCGTCGAGGCCGGACGGCGTGAACGCCGTGCCGTCGTAGTCGCCGCCGATGCCGATGTGGTCGACGCCCGCGACCTCGCGCATGTGGTCGAGGTGGTCGGCGACCGTCGCGGCCGTGGCGACCGGGCGCGGGCTGCGCTCCTCGAAGGCCCGGTGGACCTTCATCGCCTCGGGCGTGGTGTCCAGGTGGTGGAAGCCGTGCGCCCGCATGTTCTCGTCGGCGGCGAGCGTCCAGTCGACCGCCGCCTGGAGCACGAACTTCGGTACGAACGTGGCCATCGCGACGCCGCCGTTCGCGGGCAGCCGCTCCAGGACGTCGTCCGGGATGTTGCGCGGGTGGTCGCACACCGCGCGGGACGAGGAGTGCGAGAAGATCACGGGCGCCTCGGACGTGTCCAGGGCCGCCCGCATCGTCGTCGCCGCCACGTGCGAGAGGTCCACCAGCATGCCCAGGCGGTTCATCTCGCGGACCACCTCGTGGCCGAACGGCGACAGGCCGCCCACTCCCGGGTCGTCCGTCGCCGAGTCCGCCCAGGCGATGTTGTCGTTGTGGGTCAGCGTCATGTAGCGCACGCCAAGCGCGTACAACGCCCGCAGCGTGGCGAGGGAGTTGTTGATCGAGTGGCCGCCCTCGGCGCCCATCAGGGACGCGATCCGGCCCTCGCCGCGGGCCGCCTCCATGTCGGCGGCGGTCAGGGCGCGGCTCAGGTCGGTCGGGTAGCGCGCGAGCAACTGCCGCACGCAGTCGATCTGTTCGAGGGTCGCGCTGACCGCGGTGTCGCCCGCCATGTCCGTGCGCACGTACACCGACCAGAACTGCGCGCCGACGCCGCCCGACCGCAGCCGGGCGATGTCGGTGTGCAGGCGGCCCGCCTGGTCGTCGGCGATGTCCAGGAAGTCGAGGTCGTACCCGGCCTTCTCGCGCAGCGCCCACGGCAGGTCGTTGTGACCGTCCACGACGGGGAACTCGGCGAGCAGGGTACGGGCGGTGGCCAGGGGTTCGGGCAGCTTGGTCATGCGCTCACTTTCCCGAGCCGAAGCCGAATCCGGAACCCGCGCCCTCCACCTTGGCCCGAAGGCGCTTGCCCTTCTCCGTGGCCTGCTCGTTCAGCTCCTGCTGGAACTCCCGCATGCGGGCGAGGAGTTCGGGGTCGTGCGCGGCGAGGATCCGGGCGGCGAGCAGGCCCGCGTTGCGCGCGCCGCCCACCGACACCGTCGCCACGGGCACGCCCGCGGGCATCTGCACGATGGAGAGCAGGGAGTCCATGCCGTCCAGGTACTTCAGCGGCACGGGCACGCCGATGACGGGCAGCGGCGTCACGGAGGCGAGCATGCCCGGCAGATGGGCCGCTCCCCCGGCACCCGCGACGATCGCCTTCAGGCCCCGGTCCGCGGCCTGTTCGCCGTACGCGACCATCTCGCGCGGCATGCGGTGCGCCGACACCACATCCACCTCGTACGCGATCTCGAACTCGTCGAGGGCCTTCGCGGCGGCCTCCATGACGGGCCAGTCGGAGTCCGAACCCATGACGATGCCGACAACAGGTGAGGTCATTCTGTGATCGTTCCTCTGAGGTATCCGGCAGCGTGACGCGCGCGTTCGAGGACGTCGTCAAGGTCGTCGCCGTAGGTGTTGACGTGGCCGACCTTGCGGCCGGGCTTCACGTCCTTGCCGTACATGTGGATCTTCAGCTGCGGGTCGCGCGCCATGCAGTGCAGGTACGCGGAGTACATGTCGGGGTAGTCGCCGCCCAGGACGTTGGCCATCACGGTCCACCGCGCGCGCGGGCGCGGGTCGCCGAGGGGCAGGTCGAGGACCGCGCGGACGTGGTTGGCGAACTGGGAGGTCACCGCGCCGTCCTGACTCCAGTGGCCGGAATTGTGCGGTCGCATCGCGAGTTCGTTGACCAGGACGCGGCCGTCGGCGGTCTCGAACAGCTCCACGGCGAGATGGCCGACGACGCCGAGCTCCTGCGCCACGCGCAGGGCCAGCTCCTGGGCGTGGCCCGCGAGCTCGTCGGACAGGCCGGGCGCGGGCGCGATCACGGTGTCGCAGACGCCGTCGACCTGCCGGGACTCCACGACCGGGTACGCCACGGCCTGGCCGTGCGGCGAGCGGACGACGTTCGCCGCGAGCTCGCGCACGAAGGCGACCTTCTCCTCCGCGAGGACCGGGACGCCCGCCTTGAACGGCTCGGCGGCCTCGGCGGCGGAGCGGACGACCCAGACGCCCTTGCCGTCGTACCCGCCGCGCACGGTCTTGAGGACCACGGGGAATCCGTCGCCCTCCGCCGCGAAGGCGGCCACGTCCGCCGGATCGTCGACGATCCGGTGGCGCGGGCAGGGCACCCCGAGCGCGTCCAGCTTCGCGCGCATCACGCCCTTGTCCTGGGCGTGCACCAACGCGTCGGGCCCCGGGCGCACGGGGATGCCGTCCGCCTCCAGGGCCCGTAGATGCTCGGTGGGTACGTGTTCGTGATCGAAGGTGATCACGTCGCAGCCCCGCGCGAAGTCACGCAGCGTGTCCAGGTCGCGATAGTCGCCGATGACGACGTCGCTGACGACCTGCGCCGCGGAATCCTGCGGAGTGTCACTGAGGAGCTTGAACCTGATGCCGAGCGGGATGCCCGCCTCGTGTGTCATACGAGCGAGCTGCCCCCCGCCGACCATGCCGACTACCGGGAACGTCACACCCACAGGGTATCGGCCATCCGGGAACGGCCCGATGACGTGCTCCGGCGTCACAGCGGTGCCACAGAGTTCAGGCGCCCCCGAGCGCGGACCGGGGCCGCTGGTTAGCATGGCTGGGTTGACGCGAACGGGGAAACCGCACACCAGGACCGGGTGGATTCCCGTAGCCATCGACAGGGTGCCGGCGCAGACAGCGCTGTCATCGCTGACACAGACGCAATGACGCCGACGCAATGACACCGACGCAATGACACCGACACGGGGGCTGGGGCGACCAAGCATGACGGACCGTGGCGCACTGAGGGTGCGACTGGATCAGCTCGCGCGCGAAGTGGCCAAGTTCGGGGCCGTGGGCGCGGTGGGCACGCTGATCAACTTTGCCGTGTTCAACCTGCTGCGGCACGTCACCGACCTCCAGGTGGTGCGCGCCAGCCTCATCGCCACGACGGTCGCGATCTGCTGCAACTACCTGGGGTTCCGGTACTTCACCTACCGTGACCGGGACAAGAGCGGCCGCACGAAGGAGCTGACGCTCTTCCTGCTGTTCAGCGTCGTCGGCGCGGTCATCGAGAACGGCGTCCTGTACGTCGCCACGTACGGCTTCGACTGGGACAGCAAGCTCCAGGCGAACGTCTTCAAGTTCCTCGGCATGGCCATCGCCACGCTGTTCCGCTTCTGGTCCTACCGCACCTGGGTCTTCCGCGCCCTGCCGGCCCGCGAGGCCGTCGCCCACGCGGAATCGTTCCTGGAGGACAGCACGGAGCGGCCCGCGCCCTCGGGGGCGCGGGACAGCCGCTGACCTGGGCGCCGCCCCGGAGTCAGCGGACCGTTTCGCCGCTCGCCTGCTCGTCGTCCCGGTCGTCACGGCCCTCCCGGTGCGGGGGCGTGCGCGACAGGAAGAGGCCGAACACCGGCGGCTTCCCCTGCAGCATCTCCAGGCGGCCCCCGTCCGCTTCGGCCAGATCCCGGGCCACCGCGAGGCCGATCCCTGTCGAATTGCGGCCGCTGATCGCGCGCTCGAAGATCCGCGCGCCGAGGTCGCCGGGGACGCCGGGGCCGCTGTCCGTGACCTCCACGACCGCCTGGTTGCCGGTGACGCGGGTGCGCAGGGCGACCGTGCCGCCGCCGTGCATCAGGGAGTTCTCGATCAGCGCCGCGAGGACCTGCGCGACCGCGCCCGGCGTGCCCACCGCCTTCAGATGGCGCTTGCCCGAGCTGACGATCGCGCGGCCCGCGCTGCGGTAGGCCGGGCGCCACTCCTCCAGCTGCTGCTTGATGACCTCGTCCAGGTCGAAGGCGACGGCGGAGCCGGTGCGGGGGTCCCGGGAGTTCGTGAGCAGCCGCTCCACGACGTCCGTGAGCCGCTCCACCTGCGCGAGCGCGACCGTCGCCTCCTCCTTCACCGTGTCCAGGTCGTCGGTGACGGTGATCTCTTCGAGCCGCATCGAGAGGGCCGTGAGCGGCGTGCGCAGCTGGTGCGAGGCGTCGGCCGCGAGGCGGCGCTCGGCGGTCAGCATGCGGGCGATGCGCTCCGCGCTGGCGTCGAGGACGTCGGCGACGCGGTCCAGCTCCGGCACGCCGTAGCGGCGGTGGCGCGGCCGGGGGTCGCCCGAGCCCAGGCGCTCGGCGGTCTCCGCGAGGTCGGTGAGGGGGGACGTGAGGCGGTTCGCCTGGCGTACGGCGAGCAGGACGGCGGCGATGATCGCGAGGAGCGCGACGCCGCCGATGATCAGGAGGGTGCGGCCGACCTCCTGCGTGACCGCCGTGCGCGGCTCCTCGACCGTGACCTTCTCGCCCTCCTCGCCGTCCTCCGTGGCCCGGATGACGTCGCCCGACGGGCGCTTGCCGACCTCGACGGGGGCGCGGCCCGGGATCTCGATGCGGGCGTACCGGTCGGCGTCCACCCACTTGCGCAGCGTGCCGCCGTTGACGTGCTCGTCGCTGATCAGGCGGCTGTCCACGATGCTCGCCAGGCGCACCGCCTCGGACTCCACGCGCTCCTGGGCGCTGTTGCTGATCGTGCGGGTCTCGACGATCACCAGCGAGACGCCGAAGACGGCGATCACCACTAGGACTACGGCGAGGGTGGAGTTGATGAGACGACGACGCACGGGGCCCTCCGGCCGGGCAGGGGGACGGACCAGACCAGTGTCCCCCTGGGCGGGGGGTGCCCTCCGCCGTCCCGGCGGGGCGTGTGCCCACGTCCCGCCGCTACCGCGGCGGCTTCCTCCCACCCGCCCACCCAGTACCTGCTGCCCGGGGGCACCCCGGCCCGCAGCCGCCGACGGCGGCCAGCCCCCGCGAGGGGCGTCCCCCGCCGTCCGACCGGAAACGGGCGGGCGGGTGGGAAACAAACCGCCGCGGTAGCGGC
>NZ_JBHYJH010000201.1:0-14572 GCF_042740445.1 Streptomyces sp. NPDC059003
CAGTTCGGGAAGGGGCGCCCGCGCGCGGAGCGCGCTAATGGATGCAGTGGGGCGCCCCCGCGAGGCCTACTCGTTCTGGTACTCCTCCACCACCGTCGCCCCCAACTCCCGCACGATCAGCTCATGACCGGAGAGCGCCGAGTCGACAAGGTCCGGATCGTCGTCCTCCGGAATGTCGTCCTCGGGAGCAACGTGCTCCTGGGCACGGGCCTGCGGAGCCGGAGCGGACGCCGGGGAGGCCGCCCCTCCCTGCGCGGGCGCGGCGGACGGCGGCGCCGACGGCGCGGGACCGGGCTGCGGGGCCGGAGCGGCCGGCGGCGCGGAGTACTGCGCCGAGGGCGACGGAGCGTACGAGGGCGCGGCCGCCTGCTGGGGCGCGGGGCGGCCGCCGCCGAACCCGCTCGCCGCGGGCGGCGGAGCCGCGCCGCCCGACGGGTCGACGATCGCCTCGACCTTCCACTGCACGCCGAACTGGTCGGCAAGCGCCTGCCTCAGGACGTCCTCGCTGCCGCTGCTCGCGAAGTTGTCCCGCGCTCCGGCGTTGACGAAGCCGAGCTGGAGCGTGGTGCCGTCGAAGCCCGCCACCTGCGCGTTCTGGCTGAGCAGGATCCACGTGAAGCGGCGACGGTTCTTGACCGCCTCCAGGATGTTCGGCCAGAGCGTTCGGGGGTCGGGGCCGCCGACGGGGGCCGGGGCGACGGGAGCGGGGGCGGCCGGGGGAGCCGCCGGGGCCGGTGCGGGCGCCGGGGCCGGAGGTGCGGCGGGCGCGGGTGCGGGGGTGCCGCCCGGGGTGCCGCCGCCCGCGGGCGTGGCCGTGGGCCAGCCACCGGGGCGGGGCGCGGTAGGTGCGGCCTGACCGGAGGGCGCGGCACCGCTGCCGGGCGCGGAGGCGGTGGGCCAGCTGCCGGGACGGGTCGCCGCGGGGGCGGCGGGGGGCGTCGCGGGCTGGGCCGGGGCGCCCTGGTCAGGAGTGGGCTGACCGGACGCGGAGGGCGTCACCGCGGGCTGCCCCGGAGCGCCCGAGGCCGGTGCACCCGGGGCCTGTGCGCCCGAGGCCGGAGCGACCGGAGCCGGAGCAACCGGAGCCTGCGCGACCGGAACCGCCGGAGCCTGAGTCTCCCCGCCACCCCCGGACCCACCAGCCGGCCCACCCCGCACCGCGGCCCGCGCGGCCGCCGCGCCACCCCCGGGCGGAATGGAAGGCGCCACGCCCACACCGGGCTGCTGCACTCCGGGCTGCGGCACCCCGGCGTGAGCCTCGGGCCCGGGCACGTACCCCATCGCGGGAGCCGTCGCCGGACCGCCGGCCATGAAGTGGCCGCCGCGCTCCAGGCGGTCGAGGCGGGCCATGACGGAACGCTCGTCGTCGTACGCGGCGGGCAGCAGCACGCGCGCGCAGATGAGCTCAAGCTGCAGGCGGGGCGAGGTGGCCCCGCGCATCTCCGTGAGCCCTTCGTTCACGAGGTCGGCGGCGCGGCTCAGCTCGGCGGCGCCGAAGACCTGGGCCTGCGCCTGCATGCGCTCGACGACGTCGGCCGGGGCGTCGATGAGCCCCTTCTCCGCGGCGTCCGGCACCGCCGCGAGGATCACCAGGTCCCGCAGCCGCTCGAGGAGGTCGGCGACGAACCGCCGCGGGTCGTTGCCCCCCTCGATGACGCGGTCCACGACCTCGAAGGCGGCCGCCCCGTCACCCGCGGCGAAGGCCTCGACCACGGAGTCGAGCAGCGACCCGTCCGTGTACCCGAGGAGCCCGGTCGCCATGGCGTACGTCACACCGTCCTCGCGCGCACCGGCGAGGAGCTGGTCCATGACCGACATGGAGTCACGCACGGACCCGGCGCCGGCGCGCACGACGAGCGGAAGCACGCCGTCCTCGACGGCCATGTCCTCGCGCCCGCACACCTCGGCCAGATAGTCCCGCAGGGTGCCGGGCGGCACGAGCCGGAACGGGTAGTGGTGCGTACGCGACCGGATGGTGCCGATGACCTTCTCGGGCTCGGTGGTCGCGAAGATGAACTTGAGGTGCTCCGGCGGCTCCTCGACGACCTTCAGGAGGGCGTTGAAGCCCGCCGACGTGACCATGTGGGCCTCGTCGATGATGTAGATCTTGTACCGGCTGGACGCGGGGCCGAAGAAGGCCTTCTCCCGCAGGTCACGGGCGTCGTCCACGCCACCGTGCGACGCGGCGTCGATCTCGATGACGTCGATCGACCCCGGTCCGTTCCGAGCGAGGTCGCGGCAGGACTGGCACTCGCCGCACGGCGTCGGAGTGGGACCTTGCTCACAGTTCAGACACCGGGCGAGGATGCGCGCGCTCGTCGTCTTGCCGCAGCCGCGCGGGCCGCTGAACAGGTACGCGTGATTGACCCGGTTGTTCCGCAGCGCCTGCTGCAACGGGTCGGTTACATGCTCCTGCCCGATGACCTCGGCGAACGACTCCGGGCGATAACGGCGGTACAGCGCGAGAGACGACACGTATACGAGGTTATAGGCGCCCACTGACAACACGGACCGGCAAAGGACGACGAGCACCGCCCACAAGCCCACGGGCACCCGCGGACCCCCACGCCCCCGCACGGCGAAGCACGGCCCCACAACGCAAAGCGCCCCCCACGCACCCGCCAGAGCCGACCTACCCTTGCTGCCTTCCGGCCCTGGGGGAGTTCAGTCAGATAGCGCCACGTGAGGGGCTGGCCCCCACCCTAACCGATCCCACGCCCCGCGAACGAGTTCGCGAGCACTCCTCAACGTCTTGTATTGTTTGCGGCGGAGGATTCGCCTAGAGGCCTAGGGCGCACGCTTGGAAAGCGTGTTGGGGGCAACCCCTCACGAGTTCGAATCTCGTATCCTCCGCCAGTGCCTCACCGGGCACGATGTCGAAGGGCCCCGCTGCTTGCAGCGGGGCCCTTCGACGTTGTCCGTCTCAGTTTCCGTCTCAGTCGGCCTCTGGCAGCCCCCACAGCGCCTGGCCGACCTGGTCGGCCACCTTCTTCAGGATCGGCCCCGTGATGCGCATGTACCGGGCGCGCATCCTGGCCGCTCCCCCGGGCTCCCATCCCATGATCGCGTCGATGACGACCTCCGGGACACCGAGGAGCAGAAGCACGAGCGCCGCCGTGTGACGCGCGTCATGAAGCCGCCCGTCCCGTACGCCCGCGTCCTGAAGAAGCCGCTTCCACACGTGGAAGTCGGTGTTGGGGCTCAACGGCTCGCCCACCGGCGACGCGAAGACGTACCCCTTGTCCTGCCAGGCCGCACCAGCTTCCAGCCGCTCACGCTCCTGCTCTTCCCGGTGCACGCGCAACAGCTTGATCAGCGGATCGGGAAGACCGATGGTGCGGCGCCCGGCACGCGACTTGGTGTTCTTGAACTCGCGCCGGATCTGCTCGCGCTGGGGGCAGTAGCCGGGCTTCCGACCGCAGGTGTCACCGCAGCCGTGCCGGTACTTCGGGCGGAGTCGGTTCTTACGCGTCCGGAGGTACCCGGCGTCGAGGTCCACGTCCTCCCAGTGGAGCCCGAGTGCCTCTCCCTGCCGCAGGCCGAGCGCCAGCGCGATCACCCAACGAGCGCTGTTGCGGAGCTTGGACGCCTCCACGAGCAGCCGCTGAACCTCGTCGATCTCGTACGGCTCGATGTCCCCCTCTTCGAGCCGAGGAGCCCGCGCGATCTCAGCGACGTTGGTCGCAAGGTGTCCGCGCCGGACGGCCTCCCCGAGCGCTACGCGCACCGTGCGGTGCACATGGTGGGCGGTGCCGGCCGCGCTGCCGTTGGCCTGCATCTTGGCGTAGAAGGTCTCCAAGTGCTCCAGCTCCAACCGGTCCAGGCGGTGCGCCCCCAGGCCCGGCACGAGATGGACGCGGACGTCGACTTCGTAGCCGTCGTACGTGTTCTCTGAGACGTACTTCTGAGCGGTCTCGTGCACCCAGTGCTCAAGCCAGCTCCTGAACGTCCAGGTCTGGCCGGGCTTCGGCAACTTCTTCTGATCGCGCAACCGCTCGATCTCGCGGACGGCTTTGGTGACCTCGGCCCGGGTCTTCCGCTCGACATGGCGGCGATCGGGCTTGCCGTCGTCACGGACGCCAACCGTCACTCGTCCGTGCCATTTCCCGTCCTTGCCGAGGTAGATGGACGACGCCCCGTTGGGCTGACGCGTGCGCTTCTTCTCCGTCATGCCCGCCCCCTCATGCCGCTTGGGCGGGCCGGTGGCGGAGCCGGGCGACATACATGCGCAGCGCCTCGGGCGGAACGCGACGCAGTCGGCCGACCATCACTGACTCGATCTCCCCGGCCGACACGAGCCGGAAGCACGTCGTACGGCCGATACGGAGCCGCCGAGCCGCCTCTTCGACGGTCAGCAGGACCAGGGAGCCATCGGCCGTCTCCAAGGCGGCGGGTATTGCGCACGGCTCAGCCATGCGTCATTTCTCCTTCCGTTCCGGGGGCGGCTTCGAGGGATGCGGCGAGCCAGGCTTCGGTGTCGGACAGGCCAGTTCCGGCGAAGACCCAGTGGGCGAGGACGTACGTGGTGGCGCCGGTCTCGGTGGGTGTGGCTTGGGCGCGGCGCCAGTCGGCGCGGGCCGTGCGCAGGGCGCCGAGGGTGGTCGAGTAGCGGCGGGACTTGGTGGAGAAGTGGCCGCGGAAGCCGAGCATGTGGGCCCAGGCGCGGAGGCGGAGGTGGTCCAGGTCCTTGCGGGCGCCGAGGGTCCAGGCGGTGCGGATCAGGCGGCGGGCGTGGTCGCTCAGGTCGAGCTGGGCGAGTTCGGCGGCGAACTTCAAGGGCCGGTCGAGGGCGCCCGTCGCGGTCTCGACGCCCTTGGTGGCGTACTTGGCGATGTACGAGGCCACGGCTCGCTCGGTCAGCTCCTGGCCACCGTCGAAGTCGGCGGAGCGGATGGTCCGGACGTCGAGTTGGCGACCGAAGGTGAGGGTGTGGGCGCGGCCGTCGAGGGTCGGGCCGTCGACTTGGGTCTTGGTGGTCGCTGCCTGGATGGCGTCGGTCAGGAGGTCGGCCGTCGCCCAGGGCGGGGGCGCGGTGTCTCCGCCGCCGGGGCCGTCGAGGCGGATCACGGCGTGGAAGTGGACCGCCCCGCGCTTCTGGTACTCGGCGACCTTGGCGAAGGACACCCGGGCGTGTTCGCGGAGTCGGCGTTGGCTCAGGCCCGCTCGCTTGGCGACCTCTCGGCGGAGATGGATGGAGAAGCGGCGCCAGAGCTGTCCGGCGTGGGCGTTCCACAGGACGGCCGCTTCGTAGTCGTACGTGTCCGGGGTGAGCGGGGTGCCGAGGAGCGCGCCCTCCTGGTCGTGGTGGGTGCCGCAGCGGCAGGGGCGGCCGGAGGAGGGGCGGTTGTGGACCGGGCCGAAGCTCGGCGCGGTGAAGGTGGCGAAGACGCGGGGGTGTGCGGCGACCTGGTCCGGGATGCCCTTGCCACCGCGCAGGCCGGAGGTGATCAGGTGGAACGTGTCGCGGCGGTAGACCTCGGCGCAGGCCGGGCAGCGGGTCGTACGGCGGTTGTTGCAGCGGACGAGGAGTTGGCCCGCTGGGAGGGTGGCGGAGTCGAGGTGGTGGAGGACCTTGCCTATCTCGCCGGTACCGGTGTCGACGTCGTACTTCGTGCGGTGGCCGTCGAGGCGGATCGGGTGGGCGCAGCCGCCGAGGCCGGAGAGCTGGTTGAGGATGCCCGGCAGGGCGCCGTGGGCGGCCAGCTTGGCGAGTTCCGGGAGTGGGGGCGGGGTGGTGACGCGGGTGAAGATGGCTTCTCCTTCTGGCTGGCTGGAACGGTCAGGAGGGAAGGGCTCCCGGGGCGGCGGATGCTTGGCGGTATCGAGGCCGCCCCGGGAGACCGGCAGGCTCAGCGCTTGCGGTGGTCGTTGAGCAAGGAGCGCAGGACCACGGCCGCTATCGCGACGGAGACGGCCGCGATGGCGACGGCGGCCAGGAGCGCGGTCAGGACCACGCCGCCTGCGAGCACGGCCACGACCGTGCCGGTGCTGATCGAGTCGGCCGGGACGGTGTCGCGTCGGCGGGCGGGCGCCGGGTCAGTCGGAGCGCTCGGGGCGTGGTGGTGGGCGGGCGGCGGCGTGGGGTTGTCCGGGTACTTGGGCAGGAACACGGCGGTCCTTTCCTCATCTACTCGTCTAGGCATGTGAGGCGTTTACGAAGCCGACGTTCGTCACGGCGGCGACGGCCGGGGCCACGAAGGTGTGCGAGATCCAGAGGGCGAGAAGCGTGATCAGGACGGCGATCCAGGAGCGGGCGCCGATGACCTTGACCGCTCCCCAGGCCAGCAGGCCGAGGACGAGGACCCACGACAGGCTGACGGTCATGGAGTGCTCCTCTCAGACGCTGGGGCACTGGTGAGTGCGGGCGGCCAGCTCGGCGGCGGCGCGGCTGTCGTAGTCGGCGGAGAAGCCGCAGCGTGGGGCGGTGCAGGCGGCCGTGTGCTTCTCCCGGCCACGGTGGTCGTAGGCGGTGCCGATCTGGACGGGGCCGATGCGGGCGACGTTGCGGAAGCGGCGGTTGGCGGGCATGCGGGTCTCCTCTCAGAGCTGGGCGGCGATGGCGTCGGCCATGGGGGCGGGGACGCCGAGGCGGGCGCGGAGGGTGGGGGTGTCGATGGCGGCTCCGGTGCGGGTGTGGTGGTCGGCGGCGAGCTTGCGGGCGTGGTCGAGCAGGGCGGCCGGGACGGATACCGGTGCGGGTGTGGGTGCGGGTGCGGGTGCGGCAGGAGGCTCGTTTCGCTTGGGCGCTTCGGGTGGCGAGGCCGGGGCGTCCTCAACCAGCTCGTCCTCCTGGCGCGTTGGCTCCGGCGCCGAGTGAGCCAGCAGCGTCCCGCCCAGGAACGCCACCGCAGGCCAGCCCGCCACGAGGATGCGGAGCCACGCGGGCACGTGCCCCATGTCGAGGAGCCCCGCCGTGGCGACATTCGCTCCGAGGGACGCGGCGAGCGCGATGACGAACCAGCACCACCCGGCCGCCCGTGCATGGCCGGACCGCAGCCGACGCCAGGCGGCGACGAGCAGCAGGTCGACCGACACGGGGTAGGCCCACGCCTTCCACCCGTCCTGTCCGGCCGCCGAAGCGACGTCGTACAGGTGGGCGAAGGACAGCGCGGCGGCGATGACCGCTTGTACGAGCATCGCGTCCATACGGTCCAGTTGGGCGCGCATGCGGTGACTCCTTCCGGGGTCCGGAGGGCATGGAGGGGCAGCGGTCTGGCGACGACGTAGAGCAGCCGCCTCGACCGGGCAAGGAACGGGTGGGATCAGGCGGCCACGGGCCGGAACGGCTTGAGCGCGGGCAGATCAGGCACCAGGTGCGCCGACTCCCGGCAGGTCTCGGCAGCCTCGCCGAGCGACAGGTACGGCGTACGGATGCGGGACCAGCCGCCGGACGTGTCCCCGGCGACGGCCAGGCCGGGTAGCTCGGGCGCGATGGCGCACGCGGCGAGGACGGCTTCCGGAGCGATGTCGCCGAGGGCCATCTTCGCGGAGCCCTCGTCGTTGACGCGGTGGCAGACGCGGCCGGTCAACTGGGCGCGGAGCATCGTCGCCCCCTTCCCTAGTTCGGCGCCGAAGCGCTGCCCGCAGACCTCCAGGTAGATGCCGGCCGCGCGGCCGAGCTGGGCGAGCCGGATGAGCTGGGTGACCATCTCGTCCCGGCGTTCCTCGTCCTTTCTGGTGGCGACGAGGAAGAGTTCCGCCGCCTCATCGACGAACAGCACGATGGGGGCGGGGCGGTCGGCTTCGGGCAGGCCCCAGATGTCGGAGGTGATGGTCTCGGCGGGGGTGCTCGGGGCGATGCCCTGCCGAGCCTTGATCAGGTCGTACCGGTCCTCCATCTCTCGTATCAGCACAGGCAGCAGCTCGGCGGCTTGCTCCGGATCGGTCGCGAGCGCGGACAGCCGAGGGGCGAAGGGCGCCAGCTCCACGCCCCGCTTGCAGTCGACGCCCACCAGGGCGACGGGTTGCCGGGCGAGCCCAGTGATCAGGTGGCGTAGGTACATGGACTTGCCGGAGAGCGTGGCGCCGAGGGTGAGTTGGTGTGGGACCGCCCGGTAGTCGCGTACGAAGGGAGTGGCGTCCTCCCGCAGGGCCACCGGGACCTTGAGGAGCCCGCCAGTCATCCGGCGGGGCATCCGCACGCGCCGCAGTACGTCGAAGCCGACGAGCCGCAGTTCGACCACCCCGGGCTTCACGGTGGTCACGTACACGGCGTGAACTCCCCAGGCGTGCCGCAGCCGTTCGGCGGAGGCGGCGACATCGGCGGGTTCCTGGCCGGGGGCGATCCGAATGCGGAGTCGGAGACCGGTCGTCGTAGGCCGTATGAGCCCCCGGCGGGGCGGCACCGGACGCGCCTCCCCTCTGGTGGCCCTGGCGGCGATGACCCGCAGCCGGGACGGCGTCACCGTCAGCCCGCAGGCCTCCATGACCGAGCTGTACGACCCGATGAGCCGGGCGGCGGATAACGGCATGCCGACCGTGGACCAGTACACCCCGGGGTGTCGTGCCCGGGCGTAGGCGGCCCCACCGCCGATCGCGACGACGGGACCACCCACCTCTAACAGCGTCGTCAGGTCGGCCATCAGGCAGCGGCTCCGGCAACGGCCGGGAAGGCGGCGGGCGTCACGGCGGCGCAGCGGTAGGCGATGCCGTGCCGCTGCTGACCGTTGAAGACGTTCTCCCACGGCCGGGCGATGAGCCCCGGCAGCGAGACGGGCGAGCCGAGGACCAGCCCCTCCGACACCCCACTCTCCGGGACGGTCACCTTGATCAGGGACGACTCCCCCTCCTCGATGTAGACGACGCCGATGGTCATCAGCGGCTCACCGCTGACCGCGTCCACGGCCCGCTCGCCGGTCTGACGGTCTCGGACCTTGGGCTCCGGGGCCTCGGTGAGCAGGATCGTCGCGCCCGAGGTCTCAACACGGATGGTGCGCAAGACAGTTCCCCTATTTACTCGTCTATACAAGATGCGATCGGCGAACCCGAACTCTCGGGAACGCGAACCACTCTGGCACACAGCTTGCCCACTCGTCTATACGAGTATGCCTGTTGGGATGTACGAGTCCGGAAGACGGCCTCGCGCCCCATCACCCGTCAGTTCGCGGGGAGTTGGTAGGACAGGACGTACGCGTCCGCAGCCATCACGGTGTCGCAGACCTCGACGGCCCGCCCTTCCGTGTCGTACGCGGTACGGATCAGATGGATCACAGGCACGCCGGATGCGAGCCGCAGCGTCTTGACCTCGGCGGGCGAGGGCATGCGGGCGCGGATCTCCTCCTCGAAGCGGTCGAGGCGGTGGCCGAGTTCTTCGAGGCGGGCATAGATGCCGCCGGGGCCGGGGTTGGGCTCGGCGATCTGCGTACCGCGCGCGATGTCGAGCGGCAGATACGAAGTCGCGAACTCGACGGGCCGACCGTCGAGGAGGTAGCGCCGCCTGCGCGCGAGCACCTTGCGCGCCGAACCGAGCCGGGTGGAGATGTCCTGGCTGGCCTTCTCCTCCTTCACCTCCAGGCTGTCCACCTGGGGGTGGCTGCCGGCCGCGTCGGCTTCGACGATGAACGCCGACTTCCCCTGATCGCGGTGGCGCCGGGCGAACCGGTCCGAAGCGAGGCGCCGCACCGGAGGCCGCGGGCGGACGAAGACGCCCCTGCCGTGCTCGGCGTGGACGAGTCCTTCACCCTGGAGGATGGAGAAGGAGTTGCGGACCGTCATCCGGGATACCCCGTAGTGGTCGACAAGGTCAGCTTCGGAGGGCAGTTTCTCGCCCTCCCTGAACCGCCCACGATCGATGGCCTCGCGCAGCTGATCGGCGATCTGCCGGAAGACCGCACGATCACTCGTGGGGTCGACCTCGCCGAGCAAGCCGGTAGGGAGTGAGGTCACGTGTGTACTCCTTTAGGTATCTAGACGAGTGGGCGAGTGCTGTTGCTACGGTGGAGAGCCTAGTCAGCCGAGAGGGCCGAGGAACGTGAGTACTGACCGCCCCCATTCCGTGAGCGTCGCCGGAGTCATCGTCGACGACCAGGGGCGGGCCCTGCTGATCCAGCGCCGTGACAACGGCCAGTGGGAGCCTCCGGGCGGCGTCCTCGAACGAGAGGAAACCATCCCCGAAGCCCTCCAGCGCGAGGTTCTCGAAGAGACCGGCGTCAAGATCGCGCTTCCCGCGACCCTGACCGGTGTCTACAAGAACATGACGGGCCTGATCGTCTCCCTGGTCTTCCGTTGTGAGGCCGCCGACGGCACGCCCACCACCGGCGAGGAGACCCGCGCCCTGCGCTGGGCCACCCGCGAAGAGGTCACCGAACTCGCCGACGAGGCGTACGCGATCCGCGTCCTGGACGCACTCGACGCGACGGCTCCACCGGCCATCCGCGCCCACGACGGCGTGAAACTCGTATAGCCCGAACCCGCTGCACATGGCGGCCTAGCAGCACAAAGGAACTTGTATGCACGAGTATACGAGCACCGCCCGGGTCTGGGGACTCACTTGCCCAGGTCTTCCTGAAGAGGTCAGCCGAGCCCGCCGCTGGACCCGCGACATCCTGGGTTCCTCGCCCCTCGCGGAGGACGCCGAACTGATCGCGAGCGAGCTGAGCGCCAACGCGATCCTGCATACAGCGAGTGGCCGGCACTCGGGCAGCTTCCACCTCGCCCTTGCGGTCTCGTCCCAGGTCATCGCCCTGTCGGTCACGGACGGCGGGAGTACGGACGGATCCCCGAAGGTCGAGCATCCCGACGAGGAGGCGGTGCACGGCAGAGGCTTGGGCATGGTCAGCGCGCTGGCCCACCGGGTGGTGGTGCGGAACAGCGACGGCGCGCACACGGTGACGGCGGAGCTCTTCACTTCGCCACGACCGGGGCCAGGGGGGCACCCATGCTGAGCGACGACACGGGTGGCTCTGTACTCCGCGGCTTCTGGTGCGAGTGCTGGGCGGAAGACCTCACGACGCCGGACCGCCCGACGGTGACGACATCCTTCGGCGCGTACTCCGCGACCCAGGTGGACGGCTGGCTCCCCACAGCACTCCAAGCCATCACAGCGGAGCTGAACCCCGCGGCTCCCAAGGAGACTTGGGACTGGCTCTACGAGAGCCGCATAGACACCCGGAGAGCCCTCCTGCGCGCGGAACCCTGCACGGTGTCGGTGACCTACGCCAACACGCGCATCACGTGGACGGTGCACCCGGTGCTCTTCCTACCCCTCGCAGACGACCAAGAGCACCTTGAACCCCAGCCGTACACGCACGACTTGAAGCCCCACGCGACCGACTGAGTTACAACTTTCTCTACTGGTTCAAGGCGGCTCGCTCCGCTCACCGCGCGCGGCCCGGCTCCCCGGGCCGCCGCTCCTGTCTCCGCCCCGCTCCGGCCCGGTCCACCAGGCCGCGCGACAAGAGCTGGCGGCCAACTGATCTCAGAGAAGGGGTACGTCGTGGCTGGGGCGGTCGGCTCCACGGCTTTAGGCAGCCACTTTGGGGCGAGCCTCGAAGATCATGGCCCCAACGTCGTGCTTTACCGGGCAGGTCAACGACTGCCCGACGCGCCGGAAGCTTACGGGGCCATGATCACTCGCCCCAAAGCAGCTCCAGCCCAAAGCCGCTCCACCGACCTCGTGCCAATTGACCACGGCACCGAGGAGGCGAAAATCCTTGTCAGCGGCCCTGTTGCTGCCCATTGAAGGTGAGCCGTCCCCGCATGGAAGAGCCACCCATGGTCCTCACCAGGGTTCCCACAGCGGTCACCGTTGCACCGTGATTCCTCGCTTCTACAGCCGCGGTGAACTCAGATTCCTCAACTGGCATTTCTACGTCGATGGGCGAGTCTCGCACGTCTGAACGAATAACAATGGAGTATCGACTACCCCAATCCCTGATTCTTCTATCATCGATATTGAGCGCGATAACCTCGCCAGTAATTTCCGTTTCTGCAACGTCGGAGAATTCCTGGATCGCTGGCACTTTGGGAGCTTCAACAGGCCTGCCCGACGCCGCCAACCGGTAACCAGGAACGCCACGCTCCTGCAGATACTGTTTCACCCGGACCCCTGCGGCGCCGATTTCTCTAATCGCGTCCGACTGTAGCGTGATTGGGCGAACGGGAACATTA
This sequence comes from Streptomyces sp. NPDC059003, assembly GCF_042740445.1. NCBI lineage: Bacteria > Bacillati > Actinomycetota > Actinomycetes > Kitasatosporales > Streptomycetaceae > Streptomyces > Streptomyces sp. NPDC059003. Next base: position 12,109 of record NZ_JBHYJH010000201.1, read on the forward strand.
TCCGAAGCCGCTCGCCCAGGCGCCCACATGAAAGAAATCTCGATACCACTGAACGCAGGGCCTCTAGCAAATTTCTGTAGGCCATCGGCCAGGGCAACCACGAGAGGGCTGAGCTCATCGGGTACAGCCTGCTCAGACACGGGTAGGCTGCGAGCCCGATCGAGAGCAATGGATAGATTTTCCATCACTCTTCGAGCAAATGCAGTTTTGGCGCCCTGAAGAGTCCGAGGTCCCGAAATGAAGGGAAATACGAAACTCCCTGGCCGCGTGTGACCTAGGAAGACATGCTGCGCGACATACTCCTGAGCTTGCGGCGACATGCGTCCGGTGAATTCCTTGTTTGGGCTGGCGGTGTACCGCGCAGACACCGAGATCCAGCGGCGCATCACGCTTATAACGTCATTAGCTTCATTAATGCCTACGACGTCGCTTACGGCATCATCATGCAAAACTCGAAAAAGAAGAACATCCGAGGCGCCGAGTCGAAGACGATGCGACAACTCGGATGCATCGATTTCATAGTATGCAGCGATCGCAACCAGACATTCAACGAACCTGCGCTGAAAGTCTCGATATTCCTGATTCACCGGCAATAGGTGGACTTCAGTCTCGGATTCGCGCCCCATAATCGGCGGTTCAGCCCACTCTTCAAGAAGCCCATCTCGCCTGTCGACCATTTCCCAACCCTGGGCATTAAGATAGCGAGAGACTTCATTTGGAGAAATCGACGAGGCAAGGGCGTGGTAATCGTCCATCAGATTCTGATTCATCGGCCACCCCCATCGCCCAGAGATTTGATTTCGCTTCTGATGTACTCAATGTCGAATACATCCTCGCGGCGGAGCCGAACCGTCCCAGACTTTTGGCCAGAGGGCAGCGGGAGCCACTCACGAGGGTCGGACCTAAGCATGATGCCATCGAGCACCATGCGGTCGTTATGGCTGACGACCTGTGGGATCTCAGTCCCTCGCGGGAAGATATGAGCCACGAGTTTGATCGGTAGGTACGCCGGTGCCCGTAGATCCTCGTACTGTTCCCGCGGCAGAGAGATCGCGAAGTCGCCACCTCTCAGAGCCCTCACCGCGCCGCCGATACTGCTCGCCTTGATCTGCACATCGAAACGGGGCCGTCGACGCCGATGCGGACCAGAGCCGCTGATCGTCACGTCAAGACAGTCATAGTCCAGTTGCGGATCGCTGAGGACGCAGCCCGCACCGGTGGCGAGGAGACCAAGCGTCAAGTAGCTAACGCGTTCTTTGAGCGCGCTCGCCGGTACACCCTGGCGGCGCAGGCTGTCCTCGCTCACGCTCTGCACACTCGCCTGGTCACGCGCCTAAGTACCCGGTTTTCTACTCGTAGTTACTCCTGCGCCGGACTGTACCCGCCTCGCGCGCACGAGGTGGGCCGGTTGGCCAAAGTGACTGCTACGAGGGTGATCTCGTCCCCTTTGCCAACAGGGCTGTCATCCCTGGTCAGAGATCCACTGAGCCGGCCATACTCCCGTGCATGTCGCCCGGGACAGGGCCGCCGATGAGGCCCTGGCAGCCGCAGGGTGGACGTCGTCCGCGTATGGGAGCACGAGGCTCGAGAGGAGGGGTACCAGCCCGGCGAGCAGTCCGATGCTGACAGCAGTCCCGCCCAGGTCAGCCGAGCCACCGTCCGTAGATCACCTCAGCTTCCCAAGCTGAGGTCTGACCGCTGCATCGGCCTATCAGTCCAACCAGACGAGCACTGCGTCGTCCACTCCTGCAGCGGCTTCCAGGAATTGGGTGAGACCGTCGTACCAGTGACGACCCCACTCCAGTGCACCAGGCTCGCTCCATCCGAGGGGGTACACCTCGGCGCTGGTCAGTTCGGCAGGATCCACGCCACTGACGAGCTGGTCATAGTTGATGGCCCGCAGAGCTTCCGCCGCGAGCCGGACCCGCTCGGGCCGCAGATACCTCGGAGGCCCGTAGCCCCAGTCCTCGTTCTCGGCGAACGACTCCTCACCGTGGATCACGTTCACGGGGAACTCGGTGCGCGCCAGCAGGAAGCGGAGCATGTCCCAGGTCTTGTACGTACTGAAGTGGCGCGCCTCGGCCGGCGAAGGCTTCGTCTCCTCCTCGGCATCCTGGACCTCTTCGACGAAGTCCAGAGCCCAGTCCGGATCTTGGATCGCTCGATCAAGCTCAGAAGCCGTGACACGCAGGTACTCGCCGATCATGCTCATGGTCGGAGACTATGCGTGGCCACTGACAACGGCCGTCGGACGGGCCGTCTCAGTTTCCGTCTCATTCAGCCCGGTTCACCGGCGTTCAGCCGAGACCGGCAGCCGATCCCAGCCTGATAACGAGACCCCAATGAACGCAGGTGAACGCCACCGCACACCGCTCGGCTCCCCACCACCACAGTTGGAAAGCGTGTTGAGGGCAACCCCTCACGAGTTCGAATCTCGTATCCTCCGCCAGTGCCTCACCGGGCA